>NZ_JBSICA010000020.1:0-96000 GCF_058245595.1 Pseudomonas sp. UF-293
CCTCGGCACCCCACAGGAACTCACCGACTACAGCGGCGAAATCGTCTGGTCCGCGCAATACGACGCCTACGGCAAAGTCGCCGCCGTCACCCTCGCTGGCGAAGACTACCTGGATCAACCGCTGCGTTTTCAGGGGCAGTACTTCGATGTTGAAAGTGGGCTGCATTACAACCGCCATCGGTATTACGACCCGAGGCTTGGACGGTATTTGACGCCGGATCCGGTGAAGCTGGCGGGTGGGTTGAACCAGTACCAGTACGTGCCGAATCCGACGGGGTGGGTGGATCCGTTGGGGTTGACGTCCAACTGCCCGCCGCCGAATAAGCCTGGGTGTGAGGTGCCGGGGGCGAGTGATGGGGTTAAGGTTGATGAGGGGGAGCCTGATGCACCAGCGCCTAAGAAAAAGCAGGAATATCTGTATCGAGGAGATTCAAGAGACCCGTCCGATGTTTTTGTGAACGGATTCAAAAGCAAGGGAGACAGCGAAGACTTATTCCTCCACTCCATTGATAGCGATTTTCCTCCAAGCGGCTTTATCAGTACCTCCCCCTCTCGAGACGTGGGAAAAGAGTTTGCTACCAGCTTTTTTACAAAAACCGGCTTTCTTTATACTTTGAAGAAAGTCGATGGCTATGATTTGAAGCAAGAATTAGGAAACCGATACAAATTTTCCCGAGAACAGGAATTCGCCGTCCCAAAAGTCATCAAAAACGAAGATATTCTAGGCGCCACGATAATTATTGATGATGGGCGTGACTTTGGTTACTCCATCCCGAATCCATATAGGAAAATTGACAAATGATTTCGGAGTTCAAAATTATCGTAGAAAAAGAACACGCAATCAAAGATGTAGTTCTGATTTGCGACAGCGAGGAAATAAGCATAACTCTAAGCTTGGACGGATTATCGCCAAAAACATACACCGGCAAAAATTTTTATCACTGTTTCGGTTTGATCCGCAAGGACAACCCTCTGGTAACTTTCTTTTGTAAAGGCTCAAAGTTAAATGTCCACCCCTCGAGCTTATCATCACAAATGTCTCTTGGATTAAAGGCTTATGAATTGACAAATGGAGCAGAACCATCACTGAAAGACGTAGTGTCGATATTTGACTACGAAAATGAAAACCTAACAAACTCGCCAGAACTACAGAGAGAATTTTTCTTACAGTGGATAGGGAATTAGGGGCAGAAAGACATATTTCTTGACGGCAGAATTGACAAAATGACGCCCACGTGAACTTTTAGAAAGACGCAGGCCGAGCGTTAACCACCACTACGTGAAGACCCTTTCTAGAAATAGATCGACAGAGTAAAAGAAATACATGAAGTACTGGAATGAGATACAAGACAGCAAATTCTTCAATATGGTCTTCAGCCGAAATATACCTATCGGAGAGGTTAAGCTATTCACTCTAAACATAGACAATAATCTTTCAACACTGACTTTGGCGTTTGACATCAGAGAAATTCCAGACACGCCTCCGAAGAACTGGGAGTCCATAAAATACAATTCTTGTCGCATAGGGATAACGTGCAATGAAATTACAAGCTTGACGGTATCCAATCTCCCCACGCGAGAAGTATTTCAATTATCCATTCAAACTATTGAGAGCAGGCACTTAGTTTGCGTTGCATCAGAGACTTCCGAGATAAAATTCATTACGTCATCATTGAGATTAAGAGAACCTAGCGTCTACTTAACAGAGTCACTTTTCTAAACATCACGCATCAAACACCCTCGCGCAGCGCCTGCAAGACCAAAAGCAATATCACCAAGACTAAAATTTATTACCTACCCCAAAGAGCACTCACCAATTTTTAAACAATAAAAATGCAATCCAGCCAGCTAAATCATTGGACTAGATATTTCGCAAAACCGGAGAAAAAATGAGTGATCAAGATTAAACCTTGGATACCCTTATACATGACTTTATTTCTATGGTAGAGACAAGCACGCTGATATTTGAAAAAAAATTTGGCACTCGAGATATTCGAAGGCTTTGGCATACCAAGGCGATAAAGCGTCGCGGGAGAGTTACTCGAGGCGTTAAATATGAATTGCACGGCATTGGCTGCCGCATCATTCTATCAACAGGAACTGTAGATTTCGACTATGGGCCTAATGGTGAAATCAATGGATTTGACACTTGGCGCTTATACATCTTTGCTTGTGAAAGGCCGTCTAAATATAGAAAATATTGCGACAAAGAAATAATCGAAAAAGAATTCGCCGAATACATAAATCTAAAGAAAATCAAGAAAATTTCCTTCATTAGCAACTTATATATATTGGCCACCTGAAAGAAACCGAATAGAATAAAACACATATAATCATGATAACTTTCGCATCTGCCTAAGAGACAGACATCAAAATTCGCAACATAAAAATCATTAGAAATATTGAGGAAACTATTTTTGAGACGAGAGCGAATGAAAAATGGCAGCCAAAAAGACTCGATACCGTTCGACTGGATGATTATAAAAGAACATGAGCAACAATAATAATACGTCTTTCGAAGATTTGATCAAAGGCTTCCTCAGTAAAGTCGAATAAGGGACAACGCTGCTGCAGAAAAAATTTGGTACACGAGACATTCTTAGGCTCTGGCGAAGTGGCCAAATAGAGCGTTGCGGAGAAATTATTGATGGCGTGGAGTATGAACTGCACGACGTAGGCTGTGCTATCCATTTTCCCACAGAGTTAGTAGATTTCGATTACGGCCCAAACAACAGAATCGACGGCTTTGACGTGTGGCGTCTTTATGTACGCCGCCGACAAGCCTGAAGAGTACAAAAAATACACTGACATCAATTTTCTTGAAAGCGAGTTCAAGTCTTATCTAGGCTCAGGCAGAATCAAAAAAATATCGCCCTCCGATGACCTCTATGAATTAATCGACCCGCCGGAAAACCTCTGAAAACAAGAGCATGGCTTGCAGATGACTAAGATATATCCCGCGCATATTGTCGAGATCGACCCAATCATTGAGGAAATGCTACTGCTCAGCATCAACGGTGTGACTGTGAGATGCTTCGCAGGCCACTGCCCGTCAGTAATCGAAGTAGGTGAGACCTACTCAGCCGAGTTCGAAATGGTGCTGCCGGACGAGATAGACATTTCAAAATGTGATGGCAGCGAAACACGTGTCGAGATGCTTGACAATGGTTTCTCATGCGAGATTTACGGGCGCTTAGAAGGCGATACGCTCAAGTCGTTCGTCGAATTTGCGGATCAAGATATCCACTTCGATTTACCGCACCTCAATGGTCAGTTTGTAAAAATCAGAGCACAAAGAATCGACGTCTCTTTCTGAGGAACTGATTTTCTGTAGGGCCTGCTGAGTCAGGCCCTTAAACCATCATTCAAACCCTCAACCCCCCTCACTGCTCATCCCCATCCTCCTCATACTCCATATCCGCCTCATCCGCATCATTCAACGGCACCGTCGCATCATCCATCAGCGAGCCCGGATCTTCATTCCCCGGATCATTGATAAACGGCAGTCCACTCGGGCCCTTCTCTTCTTTGCCTTCGGTTTCAGGAGTCATAGCGCACCTCTTGAGCGTGTGGGATGTATCACTTTCGAAAAGCCCTATCGCCAATCGTTCCTCTGCCTGACGGCCAGACACAAAAAACCCGGCACCAGACCGGGTTTCCGTTGATCAATCAGCGATGTTTATTTTTGTGTTTGTTCTTGTGCTTGTGGCCGCCGGAATGAGATCCGCCGTCGTCGTCGCCAAGATTGTTACCTACCGCGCCGCCTGCTGCACCGCCCAGGCCCGCGCCAATGGCGGAGCCGGTGGAGCCGCCGAGGCTGTTGCCGACGACCGAGCCGCCTGCCGCGCCAAGGCCGCCGCCAATCGCGGCTTCGGTGCGGTTGCGTTTGTTCGCGCCGACGGCACTGCCCGCCGCGCCGCCAACACCTGCGCCGACCGCTGCGCCCGTGCTGCCGCCAAGTTGTCCGCCAACCACATTACCCAGCGCACCGCCGAGACCACCGCCTACGGCAGCGGTGCCATCTCCGGCCGCCATCGCGCCCTGCGCCACGACCAAGCCAAAAAACAGTGCAGATAATGACAATCGCATATGAACCTCGCAGTTCCCGAATCGGGACAGTCCGCCCAAGCGGGGCGTATGCAGATTGGAGATGATTTCGGACGAAACGTTCAGCCATGAAAAAGCCCGACATCGAGCCGGGCTTCTTCTGACAGGCCATCAGTCTCAGTGGCGCTTGTGACCTTTGCCAAGGTTGCTGCCGACTGCGCCGCCGGCCGCGCCGCCCAGACCTGCACCGATGGTGGCGCCGTTGCGGCCGCCCAGGCTGTTGCCGATCACCGAACCACCGGCCGCACCGACACCGCCGCCGATCGCCGCTTTGGTGCGGCTGCCCTTGCGTGCTGCGACTGCGCTGCCCGCTGCGCCCGCAACGCCAGCGCCAATTACGGCGCCGGTGCTGCCGCCCATTTTCTGACCGACCACGTTACCCAGCGCGCCACCCAGGCCACCGCCCAGCGCCGCGGTGCCATCACCGGCAGCCATCGCACCTTGAGCAACCAGAAGGCCAAGAACCAGAGCAGGCAGTGTTAAACGCATGACGAAAACCTCAAATAAACGGGATGACGAAAAAGAGCGGGATTTAATGCCCTCGGCGCAGGAAAGTCCAGACGCAGGCGACAGCGTCGATTGGACCGCGATCAGGGAAAAGGTTTTATGCCGGACAAAAAAAAGCCCGCTGGGGAGACGGGCTGGAGACTTGCTTTCTAACGGATGGCTTCACACTACGTTGGCCAACGTGAAAAGTTTGTGAAAAAAAACCGACATTAATGTCAATGCCCGCCAGAGATTTCAAACCCCTATTCTTGCGCACATAAAAAACCCCGTTCAGTGACGGGGTACGGGATGAAATCACTTTCTGGTCCTTGCCGTGACCTTGGGCAGGAATTTCGCTTTCGGCCCTTTAGGGGCTGTGGACTTGATTCTCCCGATGCTCACCGGATCTTCGCCGAAACCCGACTGATACTCCGTCTGACCGCAGCGCACACAGTTGTTGAATGAAAATTCAGCGCCATCATCTTCGATATACGGACCTGTCATAGCCTCTCCCCTGCTTAATCGGGCCGACACTGGCAAAGCAGTTTTGCCTGAAAAATATCGCCCCTAAGCGCTTTTGAGACTAGCTGGTCACTACTGGACTTGCCGTTCAGAAAGACTGATCACCGACGAATGGAAAAAAGCGTTGCAAGCGATCATTCGCTAAAGATTTCCATCGAACGGCCGCTGCCCTTATTCCTACAAATGAATCTCAAGGAGAGGTCATGCAGATCAATGGATTCCCGAACATGCCAGTCGTAAAACTCACGGACGAGCAGATCGCTGCCGGCAAGGCCGGTGCGGAAAAACTCAAGGAAAAGATCGCCTCGGGTGAAATCACCATCAAATACCCGGACAAACCGCTTCTGCAGCCGGGCGTCGTCTACCATCCCAGCGAGCCCGCACCATCGGCGCAGCCTGACGGGACTTCGCCCCTCGTTGCCATCGATACACCGCTGACCTATGACTCGAGAGGCGCAGTGTTGCTCAAGCCACAAGGCTGATTGACGCGAAAAAGCCCACTCGTTGTGCGAGTGGGCTTTGCCTTGAACACAATAATCAGCGCAGCTTCACCGCCGTTCCGGTGACAAACACCACGACCATGCCACCCTTGCCTGCCGGCATGCTGATCTCAAAATCCACGCCAACCACAGCATCAGCCTGCAATGCCCGCGCTCGATCTTTCAGTTCGTCGGTTGCCTGAATGCGTGCTTCTTTAAGAGCCCGCTCCAACGTCTGCGACCGCCCGCCAAAGAAGTCGCGCATGCCCGCAAACATATCGCGGATCACGTTGACGCCCTGCACAGACTCGGCGCTGACGATGTCCAGATAGGCCGTGATCTGCCGCCCCTCGACGGAATGAGTGGTGGAAATGATCATGAAAGTCGTCCCTTTACTGCATAAGTGAAGGCAGCGATTGTAACGCGGCACCAGATCTGACCCGTGCCTCAATTGGATTTAACGACCCACAATTGATCCAGCTTCGTCGTAAAACTCGAACTCATCATCTCCCGCCGCATGCCCCAGGCCGGATCCGCCGGCACACTCCCCGCTCGCAACGTTCCATGCCCCCAGCGCTGATTGATCTGGTCGAGCACCCCCATCACCTTCTCCGCCGTCTGCGGTTGCGACTGGGCAAACAAGTCTTCGGTAAACTCTCCGGGCTGCCGAAGATCCATCAATAACACTTCAGCCTTGCTGTACTTGAAGTCCGGCCGGAACAATCGATCAACCGCCTCGCTCGCCACCTTGCTCAGCAATCGCACATCATTGGTCGGATAAGGCAACTCGATCAGCGCGCCATTGGCGTACTTCGCCTCTTCCGGATTGAACATGCCGGTGCGGATACTCACGCGGATCTTTTTGCACAGCGAATTCTGCGCACGCAGCTTTTCCGCCGCTCGATGCACATAAGTAGCAACGGCTTCCTTGATCGGTTCGATGGTAGTCAAACGATTGCCAAACATGCGGCTGCTGCAAATTTCCTGCTTCGGCGGTTCCGTCTCGGACAGTTCCAGACAGGATGTGCCACCCAGTTCGCGCGCGGTCTTCTCGATCACCACGCTGAACTTGCGCCGCAGCGTCCACGGATCGGCCTTCGCCAGGTCCATTGCGCTTCTGATCTGCATGCTTTCCAGATGAGCTTTCATGCGCCGACCAACGCCCCACACTTCGCCGACATCGGTGTTGCGCAGCACCCAATCGCGTTTGGACGGATCGCAGATGTCGACCACGCCGCCGGTGTGCGCCTGCAGGCGTTTCGCGGTGTGGTTGGCGAGCTTGGCCAGCGTTTTCGTGGGGGCAATGCCGACGCCGACCGGGATGCCAGTGCGCTTATAAACGGCAGAGCGGATGGTTCGACCAAACGCTGTCAGGTCCCCAGGAATGCCGCTGAGATCGCCAAACGCCTCATCGATGCTGTAAACCTCGACGGCGGGCACCATGGATTCGATGATCGTCATCACCCGCTCGCTCATGTCGCCATACAACGCGTAATTGCTGCTGAACACCTGGATGCCATGGCGGCGCAGATCGTCGCGAATCTGAAAATACGGCGCGCCCATTTTCACAAAAGGTTTGGCGTCGTAGCTGCGCGCAATAACGCAGCCATCGTTATTGCTCAGCACGACAATCGGCGTCTTCGCCAGATCGGGCCGGAACACTCGTTCACAGCTGGCATAGAAGCTGTTGCAATCAATCAGCGCGAAAACCTGCTCACGATTTGCCATGATCGCGCACGCTGTAAGTCACCACACCCCAGATCACCAGCTCATCCCCTTCCATCACGTAGCGTGGCGGGTATTTGCTGTTGGCTGAAAATAGGATGATGGTGTTGTCGCGCATGTGCAGGCGCTTGCAGATGGGTTCGGAGTTGAGACCGGCGATGACGATATCGCCGTGCTCGGCATTCAGGCTGCGATCGACGATCACCAGATCACCGCAAAATATCCCGGCGTCCTGCATGCTCTCGCCTTCAATCTTCGCCAGATAAACGTGCGGCGCACGAATGTCGAAAACCTCATCCAGCGAAATGTGTTTTTCAATGTGATCAGCCGCCGGCGAAGGAAAACCGGCGGGAATCCGAAACGAATACAGCGCAAGCTTTTCGCCCGCGCCTGACAAAGGGCCGAGGATGGTGACGCTCATGATACGAACCTGATAGTGAATTTACTGTATGCGCATACAGTAAACTCGGGACGGTTCGGGGGGTCAATGAGGCGTGTAGGAGATTTCGACGGGTGACAGGGTTTTGTACAACATCTGCCCGAAATTGGATTTCGCGGCTACGCGTGGACTTCACGATCGAGCACGTCTGCAACCCATTGATTGATGCTCTTATGGGCTAGCTGCGCCTTTACAGCGACCGTCGCATGCAGCGCTGGCGCCAAGCGCAGGCTGAGATTCCCCGAATACGGTTTCTGCGGTGCGCGACCGAGCCTGGCGCAGGTATCGAGATAATCAGTCACGGCCTCCTGGAACGCGTTTCGCAGCTCTGCGACCGACTCACCATGGAATCCGACGACGTCCTTGATACCGGCGACATGGCCGACGAAGAGCCCGTCTTCGTCACTGTATTCAATCCGGGCGGCATAGCCGTTGTAGTTCATTACGTTCACGGGATGACTCCTGCTTGCTCAAGAAAAGCCCGAGCGTCACGCACCTGATAGGGCTTTGCTTCTTTGTCTGGGTGAGGCCGGTGAAAAGTCACGACCACACCGTTCAATTCAAAGCGCACTCTTGAACCATTGCCTTCAATGGTCTGGGCGCCCACTGCGCCGAAGAGCGATTCCATACGCACCCACTCCAAGTTATTCGGGATCGGCCTTGAAAAAATAGCTTTGAGCGTGCCGCGCTGTTTGTTGTTCATGGTATTAGATCATGATACCGCGATGGTAGGGCAACTGGGTCAAACCGCAATTACGAGGAGAAGGCCTGCTTTCTGCGGGAAAAGTATTTCCTGATGAAGTCGCTGCAGACTGGTACGGCATCAGGATAACGAGAGACTCAATGCGCGGTTGTAGGCAAATTCTCGGAGTTGTGTGAGGAAGAGCGACTTTTCCGTTTCCGACACGCAGAGTTCTTTTCCGAGTACCAGAATTGGGGAATCGCGATATAGCGCAGATATTTTTGGCGAGAAAAAGGTGAGGGAGCTGTGCTCTTGGCGCACCATCCAAGGCACAAAAAAACCGACACTGAGTCGGCTTCGTTTTATTATTCGTTTTTTTGGTTTCCAGAAACGCAAAACCCCTGAAAACTTTAACGTTTTCAGGGGTTTTGTCGTTTCAAATTTGGCGGTGAAGGAGAGATTCGAAACTACCCGTTTGCGGTTTTCTGAGCATACCCCCCCGGTTTATAAGGGCTGCAGAGGAGCGAGATTTTGAATCTCAGTCCCATGCCAGTCCCATGGGTTTTGCGCACCAGGTTGCCGAATAGGGTCGCGAAGGCCATTTCGACGTTTCATGTTGACCCATGGGAAAAAGGTAATTTTGGTAATGCAGCATGAGGCTACCTCTGGAAGCCTCGAAAAGCGGGCCATTGAGAGAATTCCGTAGAGGTAATAATTTGGTAAGTATGAGGTTAGAAAATTACCTTTCCTATGAGTAATCCCTGATAGCCCTCAAACCCAGTAAAATGGGGCACTTCATAAATTATTACCCTAACCCTTACCTAAAATTACCTCTTGAGGTAATGACTGCAGGTCAGGCACTACAAGGGCTGCAGCCAACTTTTATCCCTCGCTTACCAAAATTACCTTTTTCCCAGCCCACGTCTGAAAAATATCTATGCGTCATTAGTTATGGCGTTAGATACGTGAGTTGATTTCCTATCAACCCTCCGCCCCGGCCTGCACTGGCGAACCCCCTTAAATCCTCATGGTCACTGAATATTTGCTAGCTATTTCCGAATAAATTATCAAGTAATGTGGACACATTGTGGACACTTAAAACTAGAAGACTAGGCCCTACTAGCCTTCAACTCTCCCAGCCAATACTGAATTATCGGGGAGCGCTCCCCGCGGGCCTGTGTAACTTTCGATCAGTGCGCCTACACTGGAGACCGATCGAATCACCATCCTTTCACCTAACCCTATTGAGATTTCGCACGTGCCTGACATTTCCTCCATTTGCGCAGAGATTTCCCCGCTCCTGCCTCCCCTGTGGGAGAACATCAAAGGCTTTGCGAACTCTTCCTTTACGACGTCGCTGGCGGGGGCTTTCGCCGGTGCGGTTGCGGCGCAGCGCATTGCGGAAAAAGGAAAATTCAGAGAGGAGTTGGTAAAGGAGTTTCACAGTACAAATGCGGTGATATCCCTCGCGGCGGCGGCGGCGAGCCTCGCGATGGCGTTAAAAAAGCAGCACGTCAAAGCCCTAAAGGACTCTTACGATGATGATCTGAAACGATTTGAGGAGTACAAAGAAAAAATCTATCGCCGCCAGCTGCCACCAGACACTCCTTTCGAGATGAGCCCTAATATGCTGTATTTACAGGGAATTTCGCCTCCAATTGCCACTATCCAAGATATCGTCCTGAGTCGGTTGTCTGCCGCTGGGCGGACGATCTCTGCTGTTACCGCACTTGCTGATTCCGTAGAAAATCTGAACACAGCGCTGTCGAAGCGAAACGAGCTTTTGAATGCTTTCAAAAATAAACAGCTTCCGGAGGGGGCTTCTTTCCACCACATGTACTTTGGCTTGCCCTATGGAACGAGGCAAACAAACCAGGAGTACGGGGGAGCGGTTGCGGCCATTTATCTCTACACAGATGACATCATTTTTTTCAGTATCAAGCTTTGCGAGGACTTGCGAGACCATGGCGAGCTACTCAAAAAACGCTACAGGTCGCGGTTAAGGGGCAGTCCGCCAAGGATCTCCACAGTCGACTTTGAAACCCCGCGTAAGAATGGATTGGTTCCAAAGGACGAAGATTACGAAGCTTGGCTATCCGGCTTCGTCTCGATGCAAGAGACGAAGCCCAAACGGTGGCAGCACCTAAATCCGAGGACTTGGTTCAATTGAGCCTACTACGTCCGTGATTCATGATCCCATCCGCACTTAGAATCGTGATTACACCGTGTGCAATTTTGAAAAGACGCCGGTTACGCTAAAGGCTTGTACCGTCTGACCTCCAGAGAGTTTTGAGCTGTTTTGGAAATGCTGGAATGCGTTTCTGCTGCAAACGGTTCCAGATTTCAAAACGTGCCAAATTTGACGTTTTCGAATTTTCTAACCAATGATTCCGGGCACTCCAGCGCCCCCTCTTCATTACCGCCACATGCACCGCTGTGCTGTGGCGCTGCAATCCCCTTCAAAGCTTTGCACTCCTTGAAATGACCCACCACCTGCATTGCCCCACGGGCCGCGTGCGTTGTAGGTCGGTTTGCGCTACATCTGAATTTGCAAAAAAAAAGGACGCAAAGCCCGTCGGCGGGAGGGGGATAAGTGCTTTTCTCGCGATTTTTTCTTGGCCACATACATTTTCACCCTGAAGAAATAGGTGCCCTTAGGTTGGTTTTTCGATTGGCTACCACCGATCAAAAATTGCCAGCAGTGATGGCATTCTGCCCGCCGGCATGGCAACCTAATACGATTTTCAAAAAATACCAATTCCTAAAAATAACATCCCGGATTTATGTTAGAAGTTTCATTATTGGAGTAACACCTATGAAAGGAATGAACGTGGATGCGACATTGTCTGCAGAAAAGCCAAAGTCTATTCTTAAAACTTCACTAAAGCTGGATGCAAAAGCGTTAGCAGTATCTTTAGCAAAAGGTGTCGGACATGCGTTGCTCGGTAAATTTGATGACTTAGCTGACGACGGAGTTGACGCAGCATCAGCAATCGGCTTTGAAAGCAAGACACCAGAACATCTATTATATAACTTACTACAGCGCTCAACGGTGGCATCTCTTTCAAGCCTCCTAGTAGATTCAAAGGATCAACTCCCAGAGCAATACGACATTTCCAAGCTTGAGCCTTTACTTGAAACTCAAATTCTAACCTGCAAGGTTAGTAACGACTTCTTTAAGAACCCAGCAAAATTTCCACTTATAAAATCTATCGCCGAAGCCATATTAGCCTGGCTGATAGAAATTGGGGTTTCGCAAGCAAAATCGAAAACAATCTCATCACGACTGGCAGGATACTTTCCTCATGAACTTCACAAGGAGTGGCAATCTAACTCTGCGGCTTACAAGGATATAATCGACGCCTTAAATTCCCCATTTAGTTTATCTGTCGAGCGAGAACTAGCTTGGAAGCTTTATGATGCTCAACTGCAACGTCGTTTGGAAGACTCTGTCTTTGGCGAGCCGTTTGGACTCCGACAAATCTATATACCTCTTAATGCGTATTATGAAGAAAGCCCAGTAGCGAAGGACATTTCAGATGATCGTTCAAGCAGCAGAAAAGTTGTGGTGCGACTTTCTGAAGAGCTAGATCGTTGGTTATCATCAACTAAAAAAGAAGATGCAGTACGAGCGATAAGCGGAGGACCCGGCAGTGGAAAATCCTCTTTCTCAAAAGTCTATGCCGCACACGTTTCTAAGCAAGGAGCTATTAAAGTTTTATTCATACCCCTACACTTCATTGATCCTGCCCGAGATTTTGTTGACGAGATCGGCAGATTCCTGAGTGATGAGGGTATTATGAAAGTCAACCCGCTAAAAAGGGAAGAACTTACCTCAGATCTTTTGATAATCCTAGATGGACTGGACGAGCTTGCTAGTCAGGGCAGAGCAGCCGCTGAGACCGCGAGAAACTTCGTGCGCTCTGTTCAGTTAACTGTTGACCGAATCAATATGAATGGATTGTGTGTTCGCGTTCTACTAAGCGGACGCGAAGTAACGATCCAAGGCTCTGAAAGCGAGTTGCGCCAAGTAAGGCAAATTTTGACAGTGCTCCCTTACTATACAGACAACTCCAAACCCCACCAAACCCACAACGCCTTTGAAGATCCAAAATCAATACTATCAAAGGATTTTAGGAACGACTGGTGGAAAAACTATGGTGAATTGACAGGATTAGGTTACAGCGAACTGCCTACAGACTTAAAGCGTGACGATCTGGATGAGATTACAGCACAACCCCTACTGAACTACCTTTTAGCTCTTAGTTATTGCAGAGGCAGGCTAAATTTTTCTAAGGGCGTCAACCTCAACCAAATTTATGATGATTTGGTTGAGGCAATTTATGAGCGAGGTTATGAGAACGGGCGGCAACACGGACCAATAAAACTTTTAAAAGAAGCTGATTTCTTTTCTATTCTTGAAGAAATCGGACTGGCTGCATGGCACGGGGATGGCAGAACGACGACTATTAGTGAAATCGGGCGCTACTGCGAACTAGGCGGATTGGGACAGCAGCTAAACGCATTTCAAGAGGGCGCTGAAGCAGGAATTACCTCTTTGCTAGCTGCCTTCTTTTTTAGACAACACGGTTCAAGACCTAAAGGCGATCCAACCTTTATATTCACTCACAAAAGCTTTGGCGAATATTTGACAGCTCGCCGCCTAGTAAGGGCAATGCGAGAGATTGTAGAAGAGACCAGCAGAAGGCAGGGACGCGGCAGAGGTTGGGGGGAAACGGAGGCGTTGGCATATTGGGCGGAAATGTGCGGACCTTCTGCTTTATCAACCAACATCCACGACTTTCTGCGCTCGGAAGTAAAGCTACAGCCCCCAACAATGATCGAGGCCATGCATCAGTGCTTCATCAATCTTTTCAATCATCTGTTGGTGAATGGCATGCCAATGGAGAAAATTACAAACCTGGTGTCGTTCCCTGACTCGTTGTTTCAGGCACGAAATGCAGAAGAGTCCTTATTAGCTGCGATGAATGCTTGTGCACTGGCCTCCTCTCAAATAAGCAATATACTTCATCCTAACAAAGTAGCTTTTGGGACATGGTTAAAGCGCATTCAACAA
Source organism: Pseudomonas sp. UF-293 (assembly GCF_058245595.1). Taxonomy (NCBI): domain Bacteria; kingdom Pseudomonadati; phylum Pseudomonadota; class Gammaproteobacteria; order Pseudomonadales; family Pseudomonadaceae; genus Pseudomonas; species Pseudomonas sp. UF-293. The sequence goes on from NZ_JBSICA010000020.1 coordinate 13,518, forward strand.
CAGAGAAGCGGCCCTGAACATACTTTACTTTTGTCATGTATGTCTTGGCTAAATCTCTCCGGCATCTGCTTGGACTTGGCAGACTTGTATGCAGCAGATATTTCGAACTCCAACCTCGAAAAAGCATTTGGCTTCAGAGTTGCTTTAGGAAGAGCAACAGCAATTGACACGAACTTTTCAAATGTAAACTTTAATGACGCCTTCTTCTGTCTTGGAGATTTTGAAAGAGCCAACTTCGCCAACGCTCGACTACAACAAGCCAACTTTGACGACACCACCTGTACGGAAGCAAACTTTGCCGGAGCAGATTTATCTAATGCATCTTTTAAAGATGCAACAATAATGAACGCAACTTTAACCGGCGCTGATATCACTGATGTAAAATTTCCCCCTAGCGTACAGCCGAGCTTTAGAAGTATAAAAAGCAGAAACAAAACCAGAAGACTTGCAAAATAGAAAATAGGGCTTGCAATCTCTCTTTACTGCAACAATGCAAGCCCCATTACACCCTAGAGCTTGGGACGATGCCCCAAGCTTTTTAACTTTTTATAACTACCATTCAACACCTTAACCGCCGCCAATTAACGATACACTTAATAGGAGCTAGCGATATATACAAAAAGATCCATCAAATAAATTATAGACAAACATGAGCAACAGACTATCTTTCAAAATCAAAACTATCACAAGCTGGCATACAACCATAAAATTATTGTGTTATTTTTTTCACTTCACTTCCGAGTTTAGCTGCAGTAAATGCTGCACCTAAGAACGTACTAGCATTTTCCGGCTGAGGTGTCTTTCCGTGAGTATGAAGAGCAATTTGGGTATTCATTTGCTCCAGTAGTTCGAGCGTTTCGCACACAATCTTAAAGAGATTTACTTCCTTTGAACCGATCCAATTTTTCGGTGCCTGCAGGTGTTGTCCCTTACCGGACACGCTTCGCCGCAAGCCCTCGATTCGCTCCTGCATGTCACCGCCTACCGTGATGCTGTGCTTCTGCCCCACGACCAGGTTCAGGTCCCGGCCAGTCGCTTGGTGAAGATCGCCCACCGCCGCAAAGCTCGCGGATCCGCCCGACAGCAGCTTGAGCGCGCCCAGCGCCTCGATTTTTTTCACACCACCCACAGTCTCGGTCGAATGGTCGTCGACAGCCCGCGTATGGCTCTGGAACTGCTCGCGGTTCTCCAGGGCTTCAACCTCGCGCTCGATCGCTTGATCCCGGATCTTGCCATCGGTCTGGCGCAACCAGTTCCCGTCCGCGTCGACCCGCTGCTGGGCGGTGCCGCTGTGCTGCCACACCTGGTCACCTTTGGGCACCTTCGGCATGCTCAGCCCATGCGGCAAGATCGATTGAATGTAGGGCTTGTTCGGCAGGCCGTAGGCGAAACACACCACCACGCGCGTTCCTTCCTCGGGAAAAGCATAAATGCCCATTTCCTCGCCACCGGTGGGCAGCGGCAACGGAACGCCAGTGAGCGGCGGTATGGCCGGATCTGGCTCGTCATTGGAGCCGAGTACAACAATGTCCACAGCATAGCGAGGGCGGAATTCGTCGCAGATTCCGGCGTCCGCCGGCGCATCGGCCACGGCGGTAACCAGGGCGAAGCGCGGCAAATGGTAACCGCCGGTGAGTTCAGGAAATTGGCGCTCTACAGCGCGGCGGATTGCGTCTTCCATCGGATGGCCATCTGGTCATTGGCGAGCGCTACGCTGGTGATGCGCTCGCCGTTGTTGATCGTTGCACCTGGTCGTAACCCGGGAAGGGCCGCGACCATCGCACTTTGGTTGCCCTGGTAGCTGTCGAACAGCTCCGTGGGGATTTGCAGCGGCGCCCGGGCGCCAAAAAAACTGTCGGCCCAGCTGCCGGCGAACACTTCACCGTTGCCCATCTGGTGCCAAGTGAAGTCGGGAATGTTGAATACGCGGGCCAAGCTGTCCATTGCCTGGTAACCGGCGGCGAGGCTGTAGAAGTACGGCGCCTTCACGCTGGCGTAAGGCTGGTCGGGAACGCGGAAGCGCAAACCGGTTTGCTCGCTTACCTGGGCCAGCACGGCGCGCAGATCCACATGACGCAGGTTCAACGGCAGCGGATTGGCCAAGACAGCGGCCAGCTCGCGACAGAACAGAACCTGCTCCACCGTGTTGGCGGCGGTGCAGCGCTCGACGTATCCGATGAAGTGCCGTTGCAGCGTGCGCTCGTTGTAGCCGATGTCGAGCGTGACCAGCCCTTTCAGCGGCCCAGAGGATTGCACGGTGAAGTTCGCTCGGCCAGGGCTGGTGGCGTCCAGACGGACGTCTTCCTTGATGAGTGTGATCGGCGCGCCATTGATGGCCAGCTTTTTGTGCAGCTTCACTTCTGCTCACTCCCGCCCAGCCACTTATCAACACGCCCCAACACTTTTTCAAAGCCGCTCAGAGCGGGGTTGTCGCTGGTTGACTCGCCGCCGGTACCGGCATCACCCACGGAGCTGCCCGGTGCGCCCTGGGCGTTGACCTTGTTGCCGGCGCGACGACCTTCGACTTTCTCCGGGTTCGATTCGCGCTCGCTCAGGGTGAACTGCACCAGCCAGGCTTTCAGGCTGTCGGTCTCCCGGGCGCTGACGCCCTCGGAAAACTCCACCTGACGCACACCGAACGCCTCGGCCGTGTCATTGACGATCCGGTACAGGTGCAACTGGCCACCGCTTGCCGTGGCTTCCGCCAGACGCATCAGGTCGGTCAACTGAGTCCGATCGACAAATGGGATCGTCAGCGAAACGGCCAGCGTCTTTGGTTTGAAGCCCTTGTGAGCTTTGTCGGTGTTGCTGGTCTGCCCCGACATATCGCCGCTTTCGATACGCAAATTGGCGGTGACCTTCAGGTTCTTCCCCTGGACTTTCTGCCCATCAAGCAACAGCGTCATAGGCCCACCAGTTCCTGTACAAAACTCAGTCCTTCTTTGCTGCCGACCAACAGCAGACCGGCGCACTGCACCCATTCATGCCCCGGCGCGTCACTGCTCAGCAGGTCGCGGCTCAGCTCGCTGGGGTTACCTGGGCCAATCAGCCGCGCGCGTATGCTGACGTCAGGGTTTCCGCCGGCCAGCAGGGCTTTCAGGTCGGCCAGCTGTTGGTCGCGGCCTTGCTGCTGAGCGCTCTTGCGCGCTGCCAGGGCAGCCAGATCCCCCAACGGTGAAATGTCGGCGGCGTAACCTTCCAGCACGGCCAGTTGGCCCACCATGGATTGCTTCGCGGCTTTGACCACCGTGCAGCGCTCCAGCGGCAAACCTTGCCAACGTGGCAGCGTGCCCGCGCCGGGGATCTCCCATTTTTCGCTTTCCAGTTTCAGCAGGTGCTGCGCACGGCGTTCAGTGCGTACAAGGTCGGGAATCGGCAGCAACGCATTGAACCGCGACAGTCCGCTGGCCAGCTGTTCCAGGCGTGTGCCCAAGAACAGGATCGACAGCGCGTATTGCGGCCCGGAAGGCCGTCCGGTGTCGGTGACGTCCTCCAGTTTCTTGGCCAAGTGTTCCAGGACGTTCGGCGCCGATAGAAAGCGCTGATAACCGGTGCCCTGCCCGATTCCGCTCTGAAACGGCGTCACCACCAGACACGCCGGCACCTGACCCAACTGCTCGGCCAGCGCCGCCCGACCGGCTTCAATGGCGCCTTTCGCGGCGTCGCCGACCGGCCCAGGGTTGGTGTTGACCAGCCCGCTCAGTCCAGCCAGACGCTGGGCGGTGCTGGCCAGCTCGCCGCCGGCCAGATCCTTGGCGGCTGACAATTCGCCCATCCACTGCGTGGCCTGCTCCGGCCAGCGCATTGTCACCGGTGCCCAAGTCATGCCGGCGGCGTCCAGGTGATGGCCTTCATCGCCTTCAGGTCTTTGTCTTTCAGGGCGCTGGCCACCGCCTGACGCAGGATCTCGGCTTGTTGCTGCGCCGCCTGACGGAATCGCACCAGGTCAAGACTGACCTTCTGCAGTTGGGTGATCGTGTGCGGCCGGAAAGCCAGCACCTGGTCGGCGTCGTAACACGGGTAGGTGTCGTCCATCCCTAACAGCACTTGGCCGTTCAAGTTCACCTGATCGTCGATCGCGCTGCTGTAGCGGTACACCTTGCCCACGGCGCTGGAGTTGAACCCGCCGGCGATGTACGCCGCGCAATCGGCGTTGATCGCCTGAAGCTTTTTGTCCTGAAGCGCAGCCAGCACAGCATCGATGTCATCGACCCATTGCCCGTCCTTCCAGATCTGGTTCGGCCCGGGCTTTTTCATGGTGAAGCCTGCCGGCACCGGCTCAAAGCCTTCGAGTGTGCGCGGCTCGCCGGTGTCGGTGCTGTACACCACCACACCGCCGAAGTAATCCACCAACTGCCAGGTGTTGCCGTTCCACCACGCGGCTTTGTGTTCAGGGATCGCCGGCGGCGCTGTTTCCACGCAGCCGCCCGGAAGCAGGTAAACGCCTGGCTCCAGCGGCGATTCGTCAGCCTTCACGGCTCCTACGAAAATGCCCAGGTGGTTGGTCTGATACACGAGTTTTTCGGTCATGCTCGATCTCAATACTTGATGCAGAAAAGAAGGGCCATGTTCTTGGGCCGGGTTTCGGTACCGCCGGCGGCGGCTACGGTCACGCCGTGGGTGTGCGCACCGCCGGCGCCGATGCCGACGTTGTGCGCATGATTGCCGGCAGCATCCATTCCGACGACGTGCTGGTGATGCCCGGCCCAGGACGTTTCGTGTGCTCCACCCGACTGCTGCACCGAGTTCAGACCACCGGCGCCCTGGCCAATACCCGCCGAACTCGCCGCAGTGTGGTTGTGCGCGCCTTGTGCATCTGTCCAGGCTCGGTGGACGTGGTTGCCCTGGGCATCAGTCCACGCGGTGTGCGCGTGGTCACCCACCGCTGCGGCCGAGGCCGTGTGCGCGTGGGAATGGATCATCATGTCCTGAAAAGTGCCGAACGCCCGGCTTGCATCAACACCGCGCCCGTCGTCCCAACCTCTTAGGAACAAGCCGCGCATATCGGGCAAGTTAAAGGTTGTCGAGCCATCGCCGGCTCCGTAATGAGCGCCCAACATTGCAAAGAGGCGTGCATAGGTTGTGCGCGAAACCGCCGCGCCGTTGCATCTCAACCAACCTTCCGGTGGCCAACTCATGGAAAACCCGGCCACCATCCCGGTCATCGAGTCGCTGACCTGTTTTTGCAACTTGTTCAGCGCGGCCGTCGTGGCGAGGATGTCACTGCTGTTCGTGTTCGGATCATCGCTTTTGGCGTTGGGCAGGTTTCCCAGATCCACGTCTTCTTTGGTCGTGCCCCTTGCGCGTAAAGCTTCGTAATCGCCATCACGCGCCGCGAAATGCTGCATGAGCGCGCCGGCGATCGGCTCCGCTGGGCGCAGGTCATAGATTTCTATCGCAGAGGCGTAATTGGCGATCGGAACGCAGTAATGGCGAACGCCAGCCGCGTCGGTGTAATCGCCCTTTTCTCCATACACGACCTTCCACGTCGCCACCCGATCGTTCAACTGCCGTTCCAGGCACACATCGAGGGTGATTGTTCCAAAGGGAATAACACCGGTGAATGGCCAGGGTTTTGAAATGAACACCCGAATGCCTTCGATGTAGGCCGTACCGGCATTCAGTTGGAACCCGTTTTCGCTCTTTCCAAATGCCAGCGAGTTGCCGAAAAAGCACGCGCGGCCGTACATCTCGCGATTGCTCAGGCGCTCGCGCTCATCGATGCCGGCAAGGCGTACAGTGAAGTCATGCTGCCAGGTGCTGGCGTCGATCTTCACGCCCGTCAGTTGCATGGCACCGTCAAAGGCCACCAGAAAGTTGCGGGTGACGTTGTTGCCGATCTGTTGCGGCGGGATGTTCTTGCGCTTCTGTTGCAGCGGCACATAGGAAACGGCAAACAGCACGCCTTCAGCGTCCTCAAGACCGACCCAGTTAAAATCCCAGTCGCCGATGTCCGACCCCAGCTGGCAGCTGTACACCACCTGGTTGGGGTTCACGAAGCCGGCGTTTTGCTCCGGGATGTCATAGATCTGAACGATCTGGCCTGCAGGTGGTTTGCCGGCTGCGCGGTCTACTGGCGTTTCGGGATTCAGCCCGGGCACGTTGGCAAAAATGAACCGGGTAATGATCAGTGGTTTTTTCTGACTTTGCTTCAGGGCAATCTGGCTTTCGCCGGCCAAGGTAATACTGGCGCTCACGGTGCGCTCCTACAGGCAGGCAACCAGCGTTTGCTGGTCGTCGTTGAAGTCAATCAGGGCGATTTGCAGCCCCACTGGGGTGATGGTTACGAAGTCGTAGCGCCGGCAGGTGCGGCCGTATTGCTGGATCAGCACGCGCAGCAGCTCGGGGTTCAAAGACAGCTGAGTATTGCTGAACTTGAGCAACACCACGTCCCAATCCCGGTCGGGCTGGCGCTCCTCGATCTCCACGTAGCCCACGCCGAGGCGTTCGAAAATGCGCTTCATACCGGCGGTGCTGCCGGCGTCCACGGAGTTGACGAAGGCGTGTTTCACCCGCAGGCGGAACAGGGATTCCGGCTCGCCCTGAAAGCGCGTGACGTCACGCTGCCAGGCCCACAGCTCAAGGATGCTCATGTGGCAGGTGTCGGGATCGATCTGCGAGTAAGGCCAGCGCAGCCAGCTGGTGACGGTTTCCCACCACGCCTGGGCAGCGGCGACCAGCTTCGAAAGCTCGGTACCGCCGAGCCAGAAAGGCAGTTTGAGTTTGGTCATTGCAGGTTCACCTTCACCGAAGACAGGCGCGGGATGTCCAGACCGCTGATGATGTCCACCCCGGGGGAAAACCGAAGCGATGCGATGTCGGCAAACTGCTGGTGAAGCTCTTCCGCCAGCCGGCTGAAGCTGAAACGCGACTGGGGATAAGTCAGCGTGGGCTGATAGTCACGCGGGGTGCTTTCCCGAAACGCTGCCCGGATGAATAGCTCAACCTCACTTTTCAGCGTGTTGATCTGTTCGGTACTGAGGTTCGGTTGCGGCCAGAGCGACATAACCACACTCACCGGCACCTCCGGCATGACCTTGGCCAGCAGGTCATCGCCGTGGCCGTGGTTGCCCTGGTCGCGGATATGCGAGTTGATTTGCTCCAGGTAAGTCGCCGCCGGCACGCCCGCGTCAAACAGCACATAGGCGTTGGCACTGCCCGGCCCTCGTGGTGCGCCATGCTCAAAGTAAACGCCGTCCGGACGCACGCCCGGGAATGCGGAAATCATGGCGCGATACACCGCGTCGGTGTGCCACTGGTTGACCGCCGAGAACTGGTTGCGCACGCGCAAACGCAGTTGTTCGTTTGGTTCAGGATCCGCACCTGGTGATTCCAGCCAGCCGTCTTTGTTCGCCACCTGGACGACGCCGGGGATCGGCACCGGCAGGATTGCGTAGTAACCCGGGGCGAGGTTAAAACCGCTGCCGGCATCGATCGCTTCCACCGGAACGTCTTGCTGGAGCTGGCCCTGTTGAAATGTCACCGGCGCCGTGGTGACCAGTTGATAGACATTGCCGTTGATCGCGGCCGACTGCACCACAATGCCCTTTTCCAGCTCAAGCACACCGTCCGGTACAGCGCGGGTGAACAGCAATTTACCGTGGGCCTTGGTGGCTCCTTTACGCTCGACGTTGACCGCCCATGCGAGCATGTCCAACCAGGCGTCCACCGCCGTTTTCACAAAGAAGTTCGGCAGTACGGTCAGACACAGAAAGTCCAACAGCCACAACACCGGTTTGGTCACCAGTGTGGTCATCACCCGCCAGAACGGCGAATAGCTGCTGGTGTTGGCCACCTTGGCGCCCTGGGCTTCCACTTCCTTTTCCCACGCGGCCTTCAGCCCCGCTTCGGTGGTCGGAATGCCGGCGTCAGCGATCACCTTTTTAAAATCGACCTGACTCACAGACTTACCTCAATCGATCCGAATTTGATGGTTTTGGCAGTCACCAGGTACACACCTGGTTCCTGTTGGGTGATGCGCGCCGTGCCCGGCACCAGGCGTTCGTCGTTCTCCACCAACAGTTCCAGCTGCTGGATGCAGTCGCGTTGCCGCAGGCGATCCCGCTCGGCCACCAGCACGACCAGCAGCCCGCTGTCGCGGATCATGTGGGCGATGTCCTGGGCGATGCACACGCGGTCATCGATCAGCAGCGGCTGGTGCGACGGATCCAGCACCAGGTCGTTGTCGACGATCCACAGATCCACGTACTCGCTCACCCGCCCACCGCCATGGCGACCATGTTTTCCATCTCCAGCGGTGTCATCTGCTTGCCGGTGTGAATGTTCACGTTTTCCACATGCGTGCCCTTGTTCTGGCTGCTGTTGTTGTTCTGGATGCTGGTCAGCAGGCCACCCGGCGGCACCGCCGACGGGCGCGCTGGCGACAGGCTTGGAATGGCTGCGTTGATAGTCTGTTGGGCTTTCTGCGCTGCGTTGGCGGTGTCGGCGGCGTTGGTCGCGGCATCGACGCCTGGCACTTCGGGCATGCCGCCAAAACGCGCTTCGATGTTCACGCCCGGGATGCTGTTCAGCAGCTCGATCACGCCGTTAACGGCCTTGGTGAAAATGCCGACGATGCTGTCCCACGCGGCCTTGGCCATGCCCGACCAGCCGCCCATGGAGTTAAACCAGTCGGACAGTTTCTGCAGCTTGTCGGCAACGAACTGGAACGCGGCCGTGTTCATCAGGGCGGTCGTCCATTCGTCCCAGTAGTAGACGGCCGCGACAATGACCGCGACCAGGGCGACGATTCCGACCACGATCCACACCACGGGGTTGGCCAACAGCGCCGCGTTGACCAGCCAGATCGCGCCCTGCCACAGCAACATGGCGCCGCGAATGAGTGCCAGGCCGGCGCTCAGCGTGTAGATCACAGCGACGTAAGCCAGGATTGCCAGCTTCTGCAGAATGAACACTGCGACCGTGCGCAGGCTGAACAGCTGGACGACTTTCCAGACGGTCAGCATGCCAAGCCAGGTCATGCGGGCGATGCCCACCACCATGGTCAGCGCCGACATCGCGGCGACAATGCCCATGATCGTCAGCGCGGTGATGCCGATCACCCGGGTGATGTTTGGGAATAGCTGTGACCAGCGCACTAGCGTTTTTCCGATGTCCACCATCTTGGCCATGAACGGCGACAGCACCGGGATCAGCACCTGGCCGAACACAGTTCGCATGACCTCGACAAGGGACGCCCACTGCTGCCAAGGATCGACCATCGCACGGGCCATCTGCTCGGCGTTCTCCAGCCCGCGCACCTTGCCCAGCTGCTCGATGCCGTTGCGCAGCCGATCGGTGTCCTTGGCCAGCGCCCCGATCACCTGGGCGCCTTCGCCGCCGAAGGCTTCCATCAACTTGGCCCCGGCCGACGCGCTGGTCAGGTCGCCGAACTTGCCCTGGAGCTTGTCCAGGATGGTCATCATCGGCAGCACCTTGCCCTGCTGGTCGGTGAACTTCATGCCGAGTTTTTCCGAGGCGTCGCCGATGTTCTCGAAAAACGCCTTGTAGCGTCCGCCGGCGTCGCCGCCTTCCATGGTGCTGCTCAGTGTGCCGATCACCGCCATCTGCTCCGCCAGATCGACGCCGGAGGTCGTAGCGATCGCGCCGGCCTCCTTGAAAGCGTCTTTCATGGCCGCGCCGCTGGTACGGAACAACTGCACCGCCAGCGCCGTCTGACCGCCGAGCTTTTCCACCCACGCGCCCTTCCCCATCGCATCGGCTTGGGACTTCTGCAGGTTGTAGAGGGTGCCGACGTATTCGCCCATGGTTTCGGCGTCGGTCTTGGTGGCCTTGGCCAGCAGGTTGCTGGTATTGGTAAAGATCGCCAGCTGGTTGCCGGCAAGGCCTTTGATGGCGCCCTCGATCAGGTACGCCGAAGCCACAAAGTCCTTGGCGTTCTCGCCGTAATTCACCGCGAACTCCAGCGACTTGCTGTTCAACGCAGACAAAGCATCCTCGGCCACGCCCAGCGATCGGACATCGCCCAGGGCGCGGTTGACCTCCAGCGCCGGTTCCATGGATTGCTGAATCGCAACCACACCCGCCGTCAGCCCACCGAAGCCCAAGCCGATCGTCTTGATGTGCTTTTCGCTCTGATCGGCAAGCTCGGAAAAGCCCATTTTCACCTTGCCCAGCGGCGCGGTGACCTTGTCCTGCAAGCTGAGAATGAAAGCCAGGCTGGCGCTACGGTCTGCCAAAGTCGTTATCCGTTTAGCGCAAGGGCGATGCCGTTAGCCACGGCAAACTCCATGCGTCTCCAGTGTTCGTCCTCAAGCCACTTGGCCGTCCCCATCGCCTCGGGCGTGGGTTCGGCACCAGGTAGCCAGCGGTTCGTCAGGGCCATCAACTGGCCCAGGCCGTTTTCGCTTAGGCGCTCAGCGTGCTCGAGCGCTTTTTTACGATCACCTCAACATTCGGCGCGTATTCCTCCAGCAGCGCGCCGGCGATCTGCATCACCATCACCGGATTGGCCAGCAGCGGTTTCAGGACGGCTTTCTGTTCCTGCAGCACAGTAGTCATCAGCAGGTTGTTGCCTGGGGCGACCTTGTTGGTCTGCGTCAGGGCGTTGAAATACTTGGTGACGTCAGCCGGGGTCAGGTTGAAGGTGAATTCCGCTTCGCCGACTTCCAGGGTGATTTCGGTGTTTTGTTGGCTCATGGGGTTTTTCTCTCGTTGAGGTTGGGAAAAGTGGTGTCCTGGTGCGCCGACGATCGCCGGCACAAGCCAAGGGCGTATTGCTGCAGTCCGACGATCATTTGCCGACTTAAGGCGAGCTGATCTCGGAGGATGAAATAATCCGGTCGAGCGTCTGCTGCGAGTTCGGCGGTGCCTGCATCAACCACGCGGGCGGCGCCGGCGGAGGCGGACAAAGATCCGGAGGCGGGACAGGTGGCGCGGACGTGCAACCTGCCAGTGCCATCGCCAACAGCGCGGCGCAGGCGTTCGTTTTCAGTGCGTGCATCCGTCAATTCCTTGGTGTTTCGTTGGTCGATCGCGTCCCGCTCGGCAAGCATCTCGCCGCTGATTCGGGCCGCTTCACGCAGGCCGCTGGCTTCCCATTGCGCGCTGTCACGCTCGCGCCTGGCTTCATCGCGCTGGCCTTCAAGCATGTCGAAGCCGATCCAGACGACCAGGCACAGCACGACCAGGAACAAGGCTTCGCGCAGCATCACAAGCCCTCCGCACACAGCCGGGATTCGGCCAGCCGGCGGTTGTGCAGGCCCGGAACAAAGCGCTTCTGACCCTTGGCGTCAGTCACAAAGGCCCACACCGGCGTCTTACCGTCCGGCGCCCAGGTCAAGGCATTACAGCCCTCGGCAATACGACCGGCGTTGATAAGCGCGACTGCTCGACTGGCACAGGTGCTGGTCACGCCGAAGTTGTGGCCGTGACTGGTCAGTGCGTCGAAGGGGTTCTGGCCCACGTTCGGGTTGGTGATGCACTTGGCCAACTCCAGCTGCGTTTTGCGGATCACCAGCTGCTCCACCTCCGCGCACTTGGCGGGCGACCAGTAGTCGCCGACCACGACCGGGTACGGGCTGGTAAACCGGGTGATGCCTTTGCAAACCGTAGGCAGGTCACCGGCGAGCTTGTCCGCGTAAACGGTGTTGTGGCCGTTGCCTTCCCAGGTGCCCAAAAAGAACACCAGCGGAGCGCTGGCCAGCGCGATCAAGCCGGCCTGAATCCTGCCGCGCAGGCTCATGGAAACCACACACGCAGCAGCGCCGGCACGACCATCTGCAGCACGGCGCCAACCAGCGTCAGGATGGTCAGCAAGCGGCCAACTTTGGCGCCGATGTCATTCACCGCAACGGTCAGCGTCTGCTGGCCGGCGTTGAGTTCCGACAGTTGGCCAGCCATGTGTTCGAAACCCTGCTCCAGCTTGGTGACGCGGGTCGGGACGGTTTCGTGGCGGTCTTCCAGCTCGCCCAGCCGGTGTTCGAAGACAGCGAACTTCTGTTCCAGCGCTCCGAGGCGCACGGCGTCAGTGGTCATCAGCGTTTACTCTTCTCAAAGTCCGTCTGGCACGGGACGCACCGCGTCTTGCCGCCCAGCGCCTGGCGCGCCGGCGGAATCTCTTTGTCGCAGTCCAGGCAATGGGTCAGGCTTGGCCCGACCGGCAAAGGGTTGAGCAACTGGGCCTTGATCGCGTGGTCACGTTGGCGTTGCTCCAGTTTCTGCGCGCGGTCGACCCAATCAGCCATCAGCGAATACCTTCAATCTCAGCGGCAGCGAGGTACGGCACACCGTTGATGTGGATGAAATCCGGACTGGTGACGTCGAACGGCACCTTGTGCTTGGTCTTTTCGCCGCCCTTCGGGTCGATCGCCAGCAGGCTGGAGACCTTCACCTTGCAGCCGAAGGCCTCCACACGCAGTTCCTCATCCCCGCCTGCCTTGGCGAAGAACACCGCATCAAACGGCTTGAGTTCGCGAAAGCTGCCGGCCGAGCGAGCCGCGTCGATCAGCAGTTGAAAGTTGGCGCTATCCAGCTCCAGTTCGCCGGCAGCGGCGACGTCGCCTTCCACATAGCCGTCCGGCACGCCCCGGGTTAGGGCCACGGCCGAGTTGTCGGTGATGTCCAGGGTGCAGTTCTCGACGTGCAGCGCGATGTCGCCCAGGCTCACGTCAAAGTTCTTGCCGCCAATTTTTGCCATGGGGCGTTACTCCGTTTTGTCGGTGGAAAGATCCAGGGCGATGTTCGCCGTCAGGTCTTTCGGGCAGTTGAGGGGTTTGAGCTTGAAGTAGGCGACCACCTTGGTTTTGCTCAACCAGGTCAGCACCAGGTCGCCGTCTTTCGGCGGCTCGATGTCGCCGGGGAATACCTGGCCCGCAAACGTGACGGACTTGGCCATGGCGCGTAGCGGCGCCATCAATTGGTTGGTGTTGACCGCCATGCTGTTGGGCGTGTTGTTCAAGCGGCGATCGGCTACACGCCGAATCAGCAGCGCCCGGATCTGGCGAGCAGCCTTGTCGGTGATGCGCAGATATTCCACGACCTGAAAGTCACTACCGGGGGCGTCCAGCATGTTGCCGTCACCCCAGTACACGCCCGGGTAGTCGGGATAGGTCTGCGAAACCGAGTAGCGCGCTCGATCCAGTTCGGAACGCACGGCCGAGGGCAGCGGGATCTTGTCGCCATCCACCGGCACCGGGCCAAGGCCTTGCACGGCACCGGTGGCCACACGCATCGGGCTGTCGGCAATGCTCACGGAGGCGTTCGCCAAGCGGCCGGCGAGTACGCCAAGGTCGTTGCCGTGCAGTTGAGGGACAACCAGGACACGCGGCGCGGACAGGTTGGCCAGCAGCGCCTTACGCTCACTCACGTACTGCGCCCAAGTCTGTTCGGCGGTTACGCCGGCAGCGGATGCCATGACGAACACCCGACGCCCGTAGGTGTTGTTGAGGGCAACGGCGGCGTCATCCATGGCCGATATTTCGGCAGCAGTGGTCACCGGTTTGGTAATCACCACGGACTCCACGGAATAGCCTTGCTGCTGGGCTTTTTCCAGCGCGCTGAGCCAGTCGGCCTCGGCGGCGATCGGAGCCGCCACGCACGCCCAGCGCTGACCGCCATTGAGACGGGCAGCGGTGATTTGGGTTTTCAGGTCGCTGGCCGGAACGCCCAGGGCAGCGTCCAGATCGCTGTCAGTGTTCAGGGGGATGAACTGGCCGACGTTCTTGCCGGCCGGGCCGATGAAAAGAAAGTAACGCTCAATCTCAGTCACCGGCCCCTGGCCCAGATTGAGATTGTCGACGGTGACTTGACCGAGTGCCATGCAGTGCCTCGTTAGCGGGGTGAAGTTAGGATTTGTTGCATCACCTGGTTAATCAGGAGATTGGTTTCGCGTTCAGTTTCGGCGCCAATGAACTGGCGTTTCGGTAAGGTGATTTCCCAGCTCTGCGCGCCGGTGGTCTCCTTGCGCTGATCGTCCAGGATGCGGATCAGCAGGCCGGCCTGTGCGTAGTTCACATGTTCTTGAATCCACGCCACAGACGGCCGGGTCAGCGTCTTTTTCCCGGCCTGGCGCACACGAAAACCCAACCGGCGCAAACGCTTGGCCTGTTTGTCGGTGGCTGCTAAACCCGGCGGGTTTTTGTTCCAGCGGCGCATTTGCGCGGCGGTACGGCGCTCACTGGCACCGTTGTGCTGCTGGGCGGCGACCCATCGGGTCAGGGCGTTTTTCCAGCCCAGTTCCGCTTCATCAGCGGTTACGCGGGTGACCACCATCAACTTGGCCAGGCCGGCTTCCATCTTCTTTTTGCCTTTGCCGTCGCCCTTGCGCGGGGCGAACGGCGAGCCGTCCAGGTTTCGCTGTTCGCGCACACGCTTGCGGCTCATCGTCCGCACGCGCTTGGTGACCTGGTTCAACAGTCGGCGGCGCAGTTGCGGCGGCAGGCTCAACAGGGCCAGTTGCTCGCGCACGCCAAGACGACCGCGCACGTCGAGTTCGAAAGTGCTACGGCCGGCCATCGGTGGCCACTTCGCCGCGCTCGGCGACCCACAGATCAAAGGGGACAAACGCCCAGGTCTTGCCGAAGGCCTCGATCTCGCCTGCTGGGTCTTCGGACAGGTACTGCGGCTCGACGAATTCCAGCGTGACCTCCACGTCGAACAGATCGTTGTCCAACGGCTCCACGGCGAATTCCGGCGCCGGCAGTTCGTGGCGGTCGCGATCGCCATCGTGGTTTTCCAGCCAACTGCCGACCAGGGCCATCAGGCGCGCCGGATGGTCGGCGAAGCGCTCCAGCACAATCGCGGCGCGATAGTGCATATCAGCGAAGTGCATGCCGCCGACGTCGGGTTTCCAGATCAGCGAAAGCTTTACCTGCTCGGTGAAGCTGTCTAGCTGCTCAGGCGCGAACAGGCGGCGCTGCATCAGGTAGGCGGTCAATGCCTGCAGCTTGGTCATAGCAACTTCGCCGTGATGCGGCCACGGCCCTGCAGGGCGCGCACAGCCTGCTGACTGAATGCCAGAAACGTGTCTTCACGCTCCGGCGCTTCCTTGCCGGTGTTCTCGGCACTCTCGCGCCGGGTCACGGTGGCGAACTGCTGCAGGGCGCTGGCCTTGGCGCGGCAGTAAACAGCGCGCTTGTAGAGCTTGGCCTTGAACGCACGTTCAGGCAGTAGCATCGGATCGGCTGTTTCCACCGCGGTGATGCCCGCCGCCAGCCAGCTGGTTTTGAGCTTGGCCAGGTCGTCGTTGACCTCGGCCATGGCGATGCTCAGGGCGTCGGTCAGCAGGTCGCCCAGGAATTCCGCCGGCAGGCGGTAGCCCTTCTGGAATTCGGACACGGAGAGATTCGGCCAAAAGCCGTCGTTCTCGATGATCTGTTCCACAAAGGTGGTGGGTTTCCCGGAAAAGCTCATTGCTGACCGCTCAAATTAGGGCGGGGAGACTGTTTTTCGTGGGGCTAGCCATAAATGGCAGACACACGTCCACAGTTCCCCGCTGGGGGGGTAGTCGGTTATTGGGCGCCGGTGACGGCGGGTGTTTGTTTGGCGATCGCCTTGCGGCATTTCGCAATGCGCGTCTCGTTGCCGGCTTTCGCGTACAGCTCGGTGGAGCGCTCCAGGTGCTCAAGCGCGGTTTCCCACTGCTCGGCCTCCATCGCGCGCATGCCGATCAACTTGTGGTACTTGCTCGGGATCTGCTCGATCAGATCCCACTCACCGTCGACACGCGGCAGCAGGTTGGACAGGTACGGCTCCGGGCTGCGCTGGGCGTTATATTCGGCGTACGCCCAATCAATCACTGCATCCGCGACAAAGGTCTGCACGTCGCGCCGCTTGAAGCGCTCCGGCATTTCCTGACCCTGCTCGATCGCAAAGTCCGCCAGCACCAGGCCGTCTTCGAACTGCTCGGTGTCGAACAGCCAGACCATCACCTGCACCAGTACGGGGTTCGGCATGACAAGGCCCGAATCCATGTAGCGCTGAATGAAGTCCTGGTACTTGGGCAGCAGTTCCTCACGCTTGAGTGCCTGGCGTCCGGCCAGCCCCTTGATCGCGCTCAGGCGCTCCAGGTCTTGAGCCATTGCCGCTTCCTGCAACTGCAGATGCTTTTTCGCATTGGCCGGACTGCTCAGGGCTTCCGCCGGCGAATACGCCAGCGGTGCCGCTGCAGCAGCGATCACTGCAGCGGTTCCCAGAGCCAGGGTACGGCGCTTGTGTGCGAGAGCCAGGCTCACTTCACCAGCTCCACGTTCTCGGTCAGCGCGATTTTTTCCAGTTGCTCGATCACGTAACCCTCGTTGCGGCTGTTGTAATCCTCAACGCGGGAACGCTTCGGGTTATCCACGGTTTGCTTGCGCCAGCTGGAGTCCTGGAAGTAAATCGACAGGTTGTCCCAACTGGTGACCAGCACGCCGTTGACCGGGAAGAACGGCACGCTAAAGCTCGGCAAACCACCGTAGGTGGCGATCACCTGGGCGTCCTCGATGCGCTCTTTTTCAGTCGGGGTGTCGCCCTGTTTGGCGTACAGCTTCGCCTTGTCAGCAGCCAGCAGGTCGGTGCCGATGATCGCCACCAGGTCGCCGCCGTCGCGCAGACGCTCGTCCACCATTTGCTTGGTGTCATGCACCAGACCGTCCAGGTTCTCGTAATCACCGCCAGGCCCCATGGTGACCTTGCCGGGTGTTTTGCCTTCCTTGAGTACCTGCTGCGGCGCCTGTTCACGCAGCTGCTGCAGCCAGCCTTTGTTCACGTCCTGCAGCATCGGATAGGCTTCGATGTCGGTCTGTGCAGCCGCTTTCACACCATGGAAACCGACCATGATGCGATCCAGTGCGATCTGTTTCTGCACGGCGGCGGAGTAGCGTTGATGGAAGTCCGGGAACTTGGCCCAGGCATCGATCTTCGCGTAGGGCAAACCCACGTCCGATTCGGTCGACGACAGCTCGTAAGTGCTGTTCTCCAGCGCCGAGGCGTCTTTCGCCACACGATCAGTGGTCTTGGTGTTGGTGCGGCCAGTCACCGGGCCGGACACGCCAATAAACACCTTCTCGCCCTTGATCTCGGTCACCGGAATGACGTTGATGCGCTGCAGGAAGTCCGCCTTGGCGGTAATGGCGTCGTTCAGCTCTTGGGCGATCGACGGCTCAACGGAAAACATCTTGCTGGCCAGCGCGACACCGTAGGTCTCGGCGATAGCCAGCTGCATTTCGGCGTACATCTTGGCGCCGTAAGCGCTCAGGGAACGGGCCATGGTCAGAGCACCCGCGCTTTGGATTTGTCAGTCGGGCCGGAATTGCGCGGCAACTGACGTCCGGTGGAGGTGTTCTGTAGCGCAGTGAACTGTTTCTGCAGGCTGGTCAGCGCTGCCAGCACAGCCTTATTGCCGCCGCCGTTGCGCTTGAATTCGCGCTCTTCTTCGGCAGTCGTGACAATCTCGTCCACAGCCACGCTGACGTCATCGATCGGGGCTTGATCAGGTTCCGGTGCGTCTTCGGCTGCAGGCTCGATTACGGCCTGAATGCCAGCAGCGACGACCAGCAGCTGGGCCAGCAGGGCTTTCAAGGCCGTTGCGGTAGCTTCATCCATTGGGGGTTTGCTCTCGGTTGGGGTTTGCGGGGTGGTTTCGGTGGACGTGTCTTCAATACCGAAACGCTTGAACAGGCGGGTGAACATGGCGGCAAGGCGCCCGATCTCACCCTGCGGCTCGGTTTCGCGTAGCGGGCCAAGTTCTTGCGAAGCGGCGTAGTAAGCGGCGCGGCTGGTTCGATTGGAGAAATACAGCTCTTGAGTGCCAAGACTCGCCGGCGAATCAGTCACCGCCAGGCCGGTCAGATAGGCCTTGCCGCTGCCGGCGAAATTCGGGGTGATCTCGATGCTGCTGAACAACTTCTGGCCTTGGTCGTTCAGATACAGAAGGCGGTCGTTCGGCTTCAGCTGCGCTTCCAGCGCGATTTGGCCAGGCTCCAGATCCTCGCCCTCTTCCACCAAACGCACAGCGAATACGGTGCCGTGCGAGCCTGGCCAGCGTTCGTGGTCGCACCAGATCACCGCCGTGTACTTGGCAGGTGTGTAGGTCTCGGCGATGTCGCGCAGTTCCTGGGGCAGGATCTCGCGGCCATCGACGGTCGGGCCGCTGGTGGCAACACGTTTCCAGTAGGAGACAAGGGAACGGGGCATGGTGGGTAACTGCGCTCAATCACTGAATGAGCCGCCACGATAGGGAGCCGCTTTGCCCCAAACAAACGGTTGGTTTTCGGCGATCTCCTATTTTCCGGATATAGGCGAATGATGGGACTTAACCCCGCGTTTCCGGCGTTTTCGCCGCATAGACTGCGGCCCATGAACTACCCGACCGAAGTCAAAGAAGCCGCAAAACGCCTCTACCTGCGCCGCTGTTCGGTGAAGGAAATCCAGGCGCATTTGAAGCTGCCAAATATCCGTATCGTCTACTACTGGATCCGCCAAGGCGGCTGGGACGAGATGCTTACGGATGAAGAACCGTTGAGCGCCGTCAACCGACGAATCACCTTGATTCTGGAGAAGATCGAGCCGCTGACGAAAGCCGAACTGGACGAACTGGAGCGGCTGACAAGCCTGCTTGAGCGACTGAAAAAGCTAGCGGCCAAACCTGCGCCGGCGGCGGCAACAGATCGTCCGGACGAGCCTCGCGAACGTCAGCCTGGCCAACGCCGTGAGCGTGGCGAAGGCGGCGGCAAGAAGCGCGAAAAGAAGGCAAAGAACGACATCAGCGGCCTGACCGAAGTGGACTTCCTGGATAAGTTCATCTCGAAAATGTACGGCTACCAGAAAGAACTGTTCGAGGCGAAACAGAACCCGCTGACCCGCCGTGTCCGGAACATCCTCAAAAGCCGTCAGGTCGGCCTGACCTACTACTTCGCCGGCGAAGCGTTCATGGACGCCGTGTTGAGCGGTGATAACCAGGTGTTCCTGTCGGCCAGCCGATCGCAGTCCGAGATCTTCCGCAGCTACATCATCCAGTTCGCCAAGCAATGGTTTGATATTGAGCTGACCGGTAACCCGATCACCCTGAGCAACGGCGCCGAGCTGCGCTTTCTCAGCACCAACAGCAGCACCGCCCAGGGCTACCACGGCCACGTCTACGTGGACGAATATTTCTGGATTCGCGACTTCGAAAAACTCAGCACCGTGGCCAGCGCCATGGGCACCCACAAGAAGTGGCGCAAAACCTATTTCTCGACGCCCAGCGCCGTGTCGCACCAGGCGTATCCGTTCTGGTCGGGCGAAGAGTTCCGCAACAGCAAGCGCGGCAAGAAGGCCGGCGGTGTGTGGCCGAGCGAAACGGCCTACACACAGGGCGCGCTGTGTCCGGACGGCCAGTGGCGCAAAACGATCACCCTGGACGATGCGATCGCCGGCGGCTGCGATTTGTTCGACCTGGAGCAGCTGCAGCTGGAGTACGACGAGGACAAGTTTCAGCAGCTGTTCTACTGCAAGTTCATCGACAGCACCCAAAGCGCGTTCAGTCTCAAGGATCTGGAGCGCTGCTACTCGGATCTGTCGTTGTGGGAGGACTACAACCCGGATCTGGATCGCCCGTTCGGCAACAGCCCGGTCTGGCTAGGATACGACCCGAGTCGCACCCGCGACGACGCCACCTGTGTGGTCATCGCGCCGCCGCTCGAACCCGGGGCGAAGTTCCGGATCCTGGAGAAGCACAGCTGGCGGGGCCATTCGTTCACCTACCAGGCCGCGCAGGTCAAGAAGCTGACCGAGCGCTTCAACGTGCAGCACATCGGTATCGATGTCACCGGCGTGGGTTACGGCGTTTTCGACCTGGTGCGCGACTTCTACGCCAAGGCGACACCGATTCACTACAGCCTGGAAGCGAAAAACGCCCTGGTACTTAAAGCCCAGGACACGATCCAAGGCAGTCGCATCGAGTGGGACGCCGGCTGGACGGACATCGCACAGGCGTTCCTGACCATCAAACGCGGCGCCACCAACAGCGGCCAGATCACCTACAGCGCATCCCGCACCGAGGCCACCGGCCACGCCGACATTGCCTGGGCGGTGATGCACGCCCTGTCCAACGAACCTTTGAACACCAACAAGCGGCGCCGTAGCCGCTACGTCACGAGTAACCAGAGCAGCCATGGCCAACCGCAAACGCAGAAAGCACCACGTAGCCCAACCACAGCAACAGCCGATGCGCTCGTTTACGTTCGGGGAGCCGGAGCAGGTGCTGTCCGGCAACATCGGCGAGTACGTAGGGGTGTTCCCCAGCGACGACGGGAAGATCTACAAGCCGCCGGTATCGCGGGCCGGCCTGGCCAAGCTGTTGCGCGCCAACGCGCACCACGGCGCCATTCCAAAGTTCAAGCGCAACCTGTTGCTACGTGAGTTCATCGCCTCGGTCGGCTGCAGCACCGAGACAATGGGCCGCGCGGGACTGGACTACATGGTGTTTGGCGAAGCGTACTTCTACAACGACACCAACGCATTCGGCCAGGTGCTGGAGCTGCAGCACCTGCCGGCAATCAACATGCGCGTGAAGGTCGACGGCGGTTTCGTGATGCTGCTGCCCGACAACAAGGAAATGGAGTTCGAGGCGCACGAAATCTCCCACGTCCTGGACTACGACGTAGAACAGAACATTTACGGGATTCCGGATTACTTGGGAGGTCTGCAGGCGTTGCTGCTGAATGAGGCCGCTACCCTCTTCCGCCGGCGCTACTACAGCAACGGTGCGCACGCCGGCTACATCTTCTACACAAACGACCCCGACCTGACCGAAGAGGACGAGGACGAGCTGCGCGCCCAAATCAGCGCGAGCAAGGGCGTGGGCAACTTCCGATCTATGTTCGTCAACATCCCCAACGGTAAGGAAAACGCCATCCAGATCATCCCGGTGGGCGACTTCCAGGCGAAAGACGAGTTGGAGAAAGTGAAGAACATCACTCGAAACGATGTCATCGCGGCTTGGCGGATGAACCCGGCGCTGGCAGGCATCATCCCGGAAAATACCGGTGGATTCGGAGACATCGAAAAGATCGATCGCGTGTACACCAGCAACGAAATCCGGCCGATCTGCCAGTTGTTCAACCAGCTTAATGACAAGCTGCGAGAAGACAGGCGCTTTAGCTGGAAACCTGTTCCTGAGGCAGTGGATACCACTTCATGAACAATCCAGTGGAGAGAAAGCCACTACTTATTGTGGCAATATGGTGGCGATCAGCTGCCCCTGGGGAGGGACACAATGAGAGTTGTATGCAATTGCGGACACAAGGGCCGGATTGCCTCGCGAGAAGAGGTAACCAGAGCCTTTGTCAAACTGTACTGCCAGTGCCTAGACGCAAAGTGCGGGCACACATGGGTGGCAAATCTGACGTTCTCGCACACGCTCAGTCCGTCATCGCAGACGTTCGAACGGATGCTGATCGATCGCTTGCGCGAAATGCCCAGGGCGAAGCAGCGGGAGCTTTTCGAGCAGTTGGGATCGCAGGCGGTGGCGTAGCTACAAACCGCCAACGCTGTAGCGCCGGCGATCGGGATCATTCAAGGAATGACGGTCAGCCCTCTACTTTCTCCTTTGGGTTGATTGCCAGTATCTCGGCCACGCGACGAACCTGTTGCTGTTCAATGCGGCTCAGCCGGCGATACAGATCGATCAGTCGACGCTCAATGTCCGTGAGTACGGGAATTTCCGACCCGGCGTATTCGAGGTTGATGTGATCGTTCTTCTTGCGATCCAACATGCTAACTACTCCATAAAGTGCATTGCTGAATGGACTTTATGGGGTGGGCGCAACTGCATTGGAATAAGAGATACCCCAATGACTGTGCGGGATTGTTGCGAGTTAAGACCGGTGCCGGGCGGCGTCGTCGGCCATCGCTTCAAGGAAACGACGAATCGCCTTCTGATCATCATCAGGGATCGACCTGAATTGCATGATCATCTGTTCTTCCGATGGGCTAAAAAGTTGGCCCAATGGTGTCGCATGACGTCCCGTAAGCACGTACGCCGCATCTACCCCCTTCTCTTCCAGGGCCGTGACGTAACGAAGGTCTAGGGAGCTGGCTCCCAGTTCGTAATTCTTTTGCGTTCCCCTACTGACTCCAAGTAGGACTCCAAACTCTGTTTGATTTAACCCCAAGCGCTCGCGCTCTTCCCTGAGGCGTTCACCTACTCGATCCGCTATGAGCATTTTTTTAGTCACCACCATTGACTTGATCATTTTTTTGACCAAGAATCACCACAGACAAACGCAAACAAACACAAATGAACAGAGGGAACACTATGCCCGCCACCATTACGCACGAGCAAGCCCGGGCGGCTCTCGATCGAAAGGGACTAAGTATCGCGGAGTTCAGTCGCAAGCATGGACTGAACAAAAATTTGGTCAGCGACCTTTTGAACGGTCGGATCAAAGGTCGCCGAGGGGAGGCACATCGCGCCGCCGTGTTGCTTGGCATCAAAGACGGCGTAATTGAACAGTAATCGTGGCGCTCAACAGGGAAAAGTAGAAGTTGAAAAGTCCAATCCTAGATACCCGTAAAGAAGTCATGAGCGAGATCATCCGCAGTTACGCCGGCGGACGCGAAGCCGCTGCTGCGCGCTTGGGTCTGAAGCTCAAAAAATTCGACAACCATGCCTACGAAAATGCTGGTTGCAGTCCCCTCAGCGACTTACAAGTTTTCATGCTCGAGCAGGACTGTGGAACTCAGCACTTCCCCAATTACGTCGCGTCGATGTACGGGGGACTGTTCGTACCAGTGGCCGATCCTGGAACGCTCGACAATGTCGAACTCTACAAACGCTCCGTGCAGGTTTCTGCAAAGCGAGGGTGTGTTGATCAAGCGATTGCCGCCGCTCTTGAAGACGGTTCGATCAGTGATGAAGAAGCCGAATTCATCATGGACGCGCATAACCTCCACGTAGCAGCAAGGCACGCAGAAGTGCTGGCTGCCATCGCTCTCTACCGCGCAGGAAAGGCTCAATGAACAATTTGTCTGCAGTACCGGAATACCAGGATGTCCTGCAGAGCGCCGCGCTGGCGTTTCTTGAGCGTCACCACTGCGAACACCTGAGCGACGATCAGCAACTGTTCAGCCGGGCTGTTCAACACTTGGTTGCAGACTACGACGTGCAAACGCAGGTCGCTGAAAAAATCGTTCACCTGGCAGGCACCACCATGGTCGCCGTTCGCGATCGGCAACGCCTGAACATCCAGAGCAGCACGTCGACGCACACCGTGATCGTTGATCCGGTCACCGGCCGACAATGGGCCGTACCGGTCAGCCTCATCTATGAGCGAATCATCAACGCGCCAGACATTGGTCGCGTTCGCTTAGCCAACTCGTAACACCACCCCTCAAACAAACGCCTGCCCCGCACTCCGTGGGTTTGGGTGAGCTGCGCCCGAAATCGAGGTTTCAAGATGGGAAACGCCGTAATTGTGACTACCCAGCTGCCACCTGCAGAGGCCGAAGCACTTCTGGCTGCGATGCGTGAGCAGTACCGCTTGAGCCTCAACGACTACTGGTACGCGGATGAATACCGGTATGTCCCGCAAGAAAAACGGCACAGCTCGATCCTCGAAAGAACTCCGGTGATGGCCGCCCAGAAACGCCTGATGGCCGCTCTCTCCCTCAGCCTCAAAGCAGTGAAGTAATCATGAAAGAAGATCTCCGCCACGACGTGTTGCAACGCCTCCAGTTCGATTTCGGATTGAAGCACCGCGTAGGCACCGATTACATGCGCGGTGGCACCTGCCCCAAGTGCAAGAAAAAGGAGTTGTATTCCCGATTCGATACACCATGGATGGTGATCTGTGGTCGACCAGAAAAGTGCGGCCATACCCTGCACGTAAAAGAGCTGTACGACGATCTGTTTGAGGACTGGAGCAAGCGTGCGCCGGCGACGGACCAGCACCCCAACGCCACTGCACGGGCTTATCTGGAGTACGCCCGGGGCTTTCGATTTGAACTGATCCAGGGCTGGTTCACGCAGGAAAGCTTCTACTCGCCCGACCACAACGCCGGCAGCGCCACAGTGCGTTTCGTCCTGGAAAAAGGCGGCTGGTGGGAACGACTGATTGATCAGCCGCACCGTTTCGGAAAGATGAAGGCGCGCTTCAAATCCAAGGACAGCTATCGAGGCGTCTGGTGGTGCCCCCCTTGCGTCGACCTGCTCGAGGTCAAGGAAATCTGGATTGTCGAAGGGATCTTTGACGCCATCGCTCTGGTGCACAACGACATCGCGGCCGTATCTGCCATGTCGTCCAACGCGTTCCCGGGGGACTCGCTCAAGGCGCTGATCAAAACCCGTGAGGGCGGCAAGCTGCCCAAGTTAGTCTGGGCGCTGGACAACGAACCGAGCGCCAATGCCTACACCCGGCGTTGGGTCCGCGAAGCCCGTGCCCTGGGTTTCGTCTGCGAGTCAGCACAGATCCCGCAACGTGACGGCCGCAAGTCTGATTGGAACGACCTGCACCAGCGCTGGAGTTTTATTCAGGACGACACCAAGCGCGCCGAACAGATCGCAACGGACCTCAAACAGGCCCGCCATCAGGGCGCCCTGCTGCTGGCAGAGAGCGCAGCTGAAAAGGCCTTGCTCATTTACGACTGGAACAAGCGCGGGGAATTTCACCTGGGCTTTGGCAGCCGCCTGTACTGGTTCAAGTTGGACATGGAGAAATTCAACCGGGCCATGTCCGACATCGAGGACAGCGAGAACCACGACGACCAGTTGCTCAACCAGGCGCAACAGCGCGAGAAGGCGCTGCAGCAGTCCGGCAGCGTCGTGGAGATTGCCAACTGCTACCCGCAAGCCCTGTACTTTCAGCGCAACGAAGTCACCGACGAGTCCTGGTATTACCTGCGCGTGGACTTCCCGCACGACTCCGAAAGCGTGAAAAACACCTTCACCAGCGGCCAGCTGTCCGCCGCCAGTGAATTCAAAAAGCGCCTGCTCGGCATGGCCGCCGGCGCCATGTTCACGGGCAGCGGTCAGCAGCTCGACAAGCTGATGAAGGACCAGCTATTCGGCATCAAAACCGTGTCGACCATCGACTACGTGGGCTACAGCAAGGAATACGCCTGCTACGTCTATGGCGACATCGCAATCAAGGATGGCACCACCTACAAGGTCAACAGCGAAGACTATTTCGAGTTCGGCAAGCTGCGCCTGAAAACCCTGCAGAAAGGTGTCCCGATCAAGCTGCAGCGGGACGGAAAAGACTTCAACGAGCAATGGGTGCGGTTGTTGTGGACCTGCTTCGGCGCCCAGGGCTTCGTCGCGCTGGTGTTCTTTTTCGGCTCGCTGTTCTGCGAGCAGATCCGCGCGCGTTACCAGTCCTTTCCGTTTCTGGAGGCCACCGGTGAAGCCGGTGCCGGCAAAACCACCCTGCTCAACCTGCTGTGGAAGCTGCTCGGACGCGAAGGCTATGAAGGCTTCGACCCGATGAAATCGACCAAAGCCGGACGCTCGCGCCTGATGGGCCAGGTTTCCGGCATGCCGGTGGTGTTTCTTGAGGCCGACCGCCACAGCGACGATCGGGTACACGCCAAAACCTTCGAATGGGATGAGCTGAAAGACTTCTACGGCGGCGGCACGCTGGCCACCAAAGGCGTCAAGACGGCGGGCAACGAGACGTACGAACCACCCTTTCGAGGAACGATCGCCATCAGCCAGAACGCGGCGGTGATCGCCCACGAGGCGATCATGACGCGCATCGTCAAACTGCACTTCGTGCGCCCGATCGTGACCCCGGAAAGCCGTGCGGCCGCTGACCAGTTGAACGCACTGGACGGCGGCACCCTCAGCCACTTTCTGTTGCGCGCCGTAGGCAAGGAGTCCGCCGTGCTCGATCTGTTCGCCCAGCGCATGCCCGAACACGAAGCGAAGCTGCGCCGCCTGCACACGCATTGTTTTGCCTGCGGTACGGCCTATGTAAGCGACCAGGGCAACTGCAGCAGTTGCGGTTATGACCTGCGCGGTTACATCCGCGTGGAGCGCATCAGCAAGAACCACGCGCAACTGCTCTCACTGCTGGACGGACTGCGCCTGGTGCTGAAATTGAGTGATCCGCAAGTCGCCGCCACGCAACGGCAAATCGTCCGTATGGCCATCGAACGCCAGGCCTCGATCAGTTCCGACCATCCGGCAGTGGCCGAGTTTTGGGAGGTTTACGACTACCTCGAATCCCTCAGTGAAGATCCGGTGGTCGACCACAGCTCTGATCCAACCGTGATCGCCATCAACCTCAACGAATTCTGCGAGCGCGCCGCCGAACACAAACAAAAGCTGGCCGACGTGGCCACGTTGCGCGACCTGCTCAAAGAGTCACGGTCACGCAAATTTCTCGACAGCAACAAGGCCGTGCACAGCGCCGTACGCGCAGCCTTCAACCATCGCAACCCCGTTTCACAACCCCGGCCGACCACGGTCAAGTGCTGGACATTCAAGGCGTAAAGGAGAGCAAGACCGATGCAGATCCAAGTGTTTATGGGCAATGCCGGCGACGGCAATACGAGCAAGCTGCAGTGGGTGCAAAGCCGCCTGGAAGTCACCGGCCAAACCGCGCCGATCATTCAGGCCGGTGCGTACGGGGAGGAAGGTTTGCTGCAGATTCTGGAAGTGCGGGTAGCCGCTGGCGAGCGCGAAATCCTCGTGGACGACTGCAGCAGGCAACAGATCTTGCGGGTACTGGAATGGCAATCATGTGTGGAACATGAGCCGGATTTTGACGGCCTGGTGATCCACCTGGCACGTAAGGACTGAGCGTAAAAAACAGTGCCGAGGAGTTGCAGCTCCTCGACACCCGACCACTTCCGAGGACCATACCATGCAAGCACAGAACCAAAGCAGCAGCGGCACGAAGGCTACCACACCGGCACGCCACCTGGTGGCCACCGCAATCATCGGCGCCGCCGTCATCGGCTACCTGGTGCATAAAACCCCTGAAGCCCGAACGCGCCTGGAAAGCCTCAGCCAGATGGCCAGCACCCTGGGGGACCTGAGCGAAACGGATGTCGCCGTGATCAACCAACTGCTGGCCACCCCGGCTACTTGGGGAGCGTCACGCCATGACCAATGACCCTGCCGCGACACCGCTGCGCCGCTTTCCCTGGAACATGGATCACACCAGCGTGTGCGACCAGTGCGGCAAGTGGCGCGCCCAGGGCAATCACCAGGCCTGCAGCCGGCGGCGTCAGCTGTTGAATGCCCACCTGCGCCGGCACAAGCCCAAACCATAAGCCGCGTCCACCAGAAGACGCGCTTGCAGATACTTGGCCCGGAAACGGGCCTTTTTGTTTCCGATCGTCAGACTGTCGAAATACGAGTACAGCGTTAGGGGTTTACATGAGTGGGGTCGAAGCTCGCGGCAAGTCCGTGAGAATCTATTTTCAATACAAAGGGGAGAAATGCCGGGAAACGGTCCCGGGCGTCAACACACCGGCTACCGTGGCCCAGGCCAAGCGCCTGGCCGACATCGTTGAATACGAGATCCAGACCGGCACCTTCGATTACGCCCGGCACTTTCCCAACTCGCCCAGGCTGGTAGAAAACACCTTCGGCCATTACCTGGATCTGTGGTTGAAGATCAAGGCCAACAGCGTTGCGGCCTCGAGCTTCCGGGGCTACGCCAACAAGGCCGAGGTGCATGTTCGACCGCGCTGGGGCAAGGTTCAGATCAACCAGATCGATCACCTGGACCTGCAGGAATGGATACAGGACACGCTGTCGAAAACCCTGAAGAACAAGACCATCCGCGACATCATCAGCAATGTGCGCCAGGTGTTCCGTCTGTACCGCACGCGAATGAAAGTCGCGCACGATCCGACTGAGGGATTGATGGTGCGTTTGCCCGATCCGGAAGCCCCGGACCCGTTCACCCGGGCGGAAATCAAACAGATCCTCGACACGCCCACCCACCGCACACACGAACTGCTGATGGTGCAGTTCATGTTATGGGCAGGCCCGCGTGTGTCGGAGACGATCGCCCTGGCCTGGGAGGATGTCGACCTGGCGCAAGGCACGGTGACCTTTCGCCGGTCCAAGGTGCGCGGCGCCTACCGGGTGACGAAAACCCGCCGATCGACGCGCCGGGTGCGCCTGCTGGCCCCGGCGTGGGACGCCCTGCGCCAGATCGATGCGTTGACCCGCAAACGCAAAGCGGAAACCGTGGAGGTGGTCGAGCGGGACAACAAAACGGTGCGAAAACACAAACTGCACTTTGTGTTCCTGAACACCAAGACTGGTCTGCCGCACGCCAACGACTTCGTGGTACGCGATCGCTTCTTCAAGGCGCATTTGCTCGCCGCCGGCGTTCGCTATCGGGGACCAGGTCAGTGCCGGCACACCTACGCCAGCCAGTTGTTGACCACCGGTGTGGCGTCGATCGACTGGATCGCCGAACAGATGGGCCATACCAACGGCAACATGATCCGTCAGCACTACGGGACGTGGATCAATGAGGATGGGCCGGACGTGGTGGGGATGTTGCAAATGGCCTTGAAGCTGTCACCGGTTACAGCTCTACACTGAATCCGCTCAGGCCACCGCTTTCAGCGAAGCCACAAGATCATGGAGTGGTAAGCCAGCCTGGGTGGGAGTGGTTTCCACGCTGCCAAAAAAAGGCCCCCACACCTGAGCCAGGTGTGGGGGCCGATTGAACATAGGCTGGAATTACACGTAACGAGGGGTCACTCGCGGCTGGCCTTTCCCAAGGCATCTACAGCGGCTAGGTGAACGGATGAACCATTGGTTACCTGCTTGGCCAAGCTGACAAGATAATCCTGTGCAACTGGCCCTCCGGCTTCACCCAGCGCCTTCAAAGCCGCCAAGTGAACAGCCGAACCATTGGTTACCTGCTTGGCCAAGCTGACAAGATATTCAACGCCTTTGTTTACATCGCTCATTGATACTCTCCTTCAGAGCCACCTGGGTTCCTTTCGGTTTGATATTGCTAACAGGCCAACCCTACCCTTCAGCTGCTTCGGCCAGCTTGACCGCTGTATGCACTTTGTTGGACAGATTGAACAGTTCCGTCATGTATAGCCCGCGAGCTTCATTTAACGCCCTTTCAGCCGCGTCAATCTTGTCGCAGTCCCGAGGTATGTCATTTTCTAAATGGAATAGCTCACTCCCTGCTTTCCTGACTGCGTCGAGGGCGTCCTGTACGGCGTCACTGGCAGGTTTGATTTTGGCGGTGTCAATCATCGGCATTGCGGAGATTCCTTTCTAGTTAAAATTAGTACTACCAATCCTACTTTACGCTGGCGGTTACACGATTATGTTTCCAACCTGAGATGTAAAGCGGCAAAGCGGCACCATCCTCTGTAGTGCCTGGGTTGGTATCAACAAGAACCCAACCGACTTTGATCATTTCGTTGACCATCCGGAAGTCACGGACGTGTTGAATCTCTTTGACTTCCTCAAGCGACATTGATACCACTTGTTGCATGAATGATGGCCAATTGTAAGCAAGGTCTTCATGCAAAGGGAGTTCGACTTTATAACTAGATGTTTGAGGAGCCAGTACAGATCAAGGCTTTCTGAGTCGCCCTTAGTTTTGTGAATAACGTCAAGCGTTAGCGACAGTTTGTTAACCAGTGCTGGCCCGTCCGCTTTTGGCGGATCGCAGCCTTTCTGGGCGATTCCCTAGATCTGCCGGATACGATTAATAGCAGCAGTAATCGCTATCGCGTTTTTATCCAGGGTTTCCATAGCCTCGATCGCATTATCTGCAACTGTCTCTACACCATTCTCTAAAAGCCACTTCGTGACCTCTTCGAGTGCTGCAGCCAAGGCATGTTGGTTGTGCAGGAGCAATGTCAGAGCATCTGCCGTGGCGACGTTGAATTCAGAACTGTTTGGCATAGGGTCGTCCTTGAGCGAGGGTTCCTGGAGAGCGTAGTCCAGGACAGTCGGATCATCACCAAACCAGCGTTCGCCGCACAAAATTTCTCGCACCAGAACAGTGCACCAGTCCCATATCAGTCCCATATGGCCTTTTTTCAGACGCCAAAAACCACAAACCCCCGACTTTCTCTAGGAAAATCAGGGGTTTGCGTTTTCTGAATTTGGCGGTGAAGGAGAGATTCGAACTCTCGATACAGTTTCCTGTATACACACTTTCCAGGCGTGCTCCTTAAGCCACTCGGACACTTCACCGTATCTCTGCAGACATGTTCTGTCTGTCGAGGCGCGCTAATGTAGTCGAAAGCTTTTCTGATGGCAAACTTTTTTTCAGAATTTTCATGTGCTTAAGAGGGCACGCTGCATTCGGCCGGTGAGCACGATGGCAAACCCGCCAATCTCGGGTGAGCCGCGCGCTTCCTTTATACAAGGCAAGAGGCGCGCCGTGCTGGCCGAAGCGCAAAACGGTGACTGGCAGGTCAGTCACGGCGCTTTACCTGGCTTGCGGCGGTGGGTAACGTCTGCCCATCTTTCTAATAAGGAATAGCGTCATGAGCGAGTTGATTGCCTACCACCTCGAAGACGGTATCGCGACCCTGACCCTGAACAATGGCAAGGTCAACGCCATTTCTCCGGATGTGATTGCGGCGTTTAACGCGGCGCTGGATCAGGCGGTGGCGGATCGCGCCGTGGTGATCATTACCGGGCAGCCGGGGATCCTCTCGGGCGGGTATGACCTGAAGGTCATGACGGCCGGCCCGAAAGAGGCCGTTGCTCTGGTGACGGCCGGTTCGACCCTGGCCCGCCGCCTGCTCTCTCACCCCTTTCCAGTGATCGTTGCTTGCCCGGGGCACGCCGTGGCCAAGGGTGCTTTCCTACTCTTGTCTGCCGATTACCGCATCGGTGTCGATGGCCCGTTCAGCATCGGTCTTAACGAAGTGCAGATCGGCATGACCATGCACCATGCCGGTATCGAGCTGGCGCGTGATCGCTTGCGGCGTTCGGCTTTCCATCGCTCGGTGATCAACGGCGAGATGTTCGATCCGCAAAGCGCCGTTGACGCAGGCTTCCTCGACAAAGTCGTCACTGCCGAAGAATTGCAAGGCGCCGCCCTGGCTGCCGCGCGGCAGCTGAAGAAGATCAACATGCTGGCGCACAAGAACACCAAGCTGAAAGTACGCAAGCAACTGCTGGAAACCCTCGACGATGCCATCCTGCAGGATCAGCAACATCTGGGCTGACTCGTCCAGAATCTGCCGGTAAGAAAAAGCCCGACCTTCGTGTCGGGCTTTTTCTTACGTTCAGCGTTGAAGATTCGCTGAAAGCTCTAGGACGCGCCTGACAGGCAATGCTGAAACATGCGCTTAAACATCGGCTATCTCCGGACTCTATAGCGGCAATTGCCGAAAACAGTGCACATCCGTACACTGCGCCACCTTTTGTCGCGGTGGGCCTGCAAAAATGCTGTTCGTGTTTCGTATGTTGTTGATGGGCCTGCACTTTATTCTGGCGGGCGTGCTCGGCGTGATCCTTGGATTGTGCCGTCCGTTCAACCCGGACAATAGCCGACTGTGCGCCCGCCTCTACGCTTTGCCGGCGATGTGTATCTTGCGTTTGCGGGTCAAGTCCGAGGTCAACGGCTTGATGAACAAGCCCGACAGTTGCGTGATCATCGCCAACCATCAGTCCAACTACGATCTGTTTGTGTTCGGCAACG
This sequence comes from Pseudomonas sp. UF-293, assembly GCF_058245595.1. Taxonomy (NCBI): domain Bacteria; kingdom Pseudomonadati; phylum Pseudomonadota; class Gammaproteobacteria; order Pseudomonadales; family Pseudomonadaceae; genus Pseudomonas; species Pseudomonas sp. UF-293. The sequence continues at coordinate 45,098 of NZ_JBSICA010000020.1, forward strand.
TCGTCCCGCGCCGCACCGTGTGTATCGGCAAGAAAAGCCTGAAGTGGGTGCCGTTGTTCGGCCAATTGTTCTGGCTGGCCGGCAATGTGTTGATCGACCGTGGCAATGCGCACAAGGCGCGGCAGTCGATGCTGACGACGACCCACACCTTGCAGAACGAAGACACCTCGATCTGGGTGTTTCCCGAAGGCACCCGCAACCTCGGTGAAGATTTGTTGCCGTTCAAGAAAGGCGCGTTCCAGATGGCGATTGCCGCCGGCGTGCCGATCGTTCCGGTGTGCGTGAGCAGCTATATCAAGCATATGCGCCTGAATCGCTGGCGCAGCGGCGAGGTTCTCATACGCTCGCTGCCGGCGATTCCGACAGTCGGATTGACCATGGAAGACATGCCTCTGCTGATCGAGCGATGCCGCGAGCAGATGCGCGAGTGCATCGAGTCGATGGATCGGCAACTGCAAGCCGCGTGAAAAACAAACCCGCCCTGTGCGGGTTTTCTTTTGCCGGGTGAACTGTAGAAGTTTCACTGACTCTCAAGCAGCGACACGGCTAAGCTGAAGCCTGGTTTCCCTGCCATCTGCCAAGAAGAAGTGAATCACCACCATGGGTCGAGTTGTTGCTGCTGCGGTGTACAGTGAGGGTAAGAAAGTCACCAATATTTCGCTGGACGAAGGTGCTGCGTGGGCGGCCAAACCCGGCCACTTCGTCTGGATCGGTCTGGAAGAACCGGACGCACAGGAATTATTCAACCTGCAACGCCAGTTCAACCTGCATGAACTGGCCATCGAAGACGCGCTGGAAAAACACAGCCGTCCGAAACTGGAAACCTTTGGTGACGCTCTGTTTATCGTCACCTACTCACCGGTCCGCGAAAACGGCGTTTTGCAATTCATCGAAACGCATATCTTCGCCGGCAGGGGTTACATCATCACCGCACGCAACGGCCATTCCGCGTCGTACGCCTACGTGCGCCAACGCTGTGAGGCGCGTCCGCTGTTGCTCGAGCACGGGGAGGATTTCGTCCTGTATGCGCTGCTCGATTTCGTCATCGAGAACTATCAGCCGGTGGGCGAAGCGATCCACGCCGAGATCGATGAGCTGGAGCGCAACGTGCTGTGCAGCGCCCTCAACGAGCGAGACATCCAGAAGCTGCACGGTCTGCGCCGTGACGTGGTGCGCTTGCGCCGATATGCGGCACCAATGGTGGAAATCGGCGAAGAGCTGCAAAAGCTCAGTTTCCCGTTCATCGACAAGAACATGCGCCCGTACTTTCGCGATGTGCAGATTCACGTGACGCGGCAGATGGAAGACCTGAGCACGCTGGCGGACATTGCCAGCCAGACCATCGAGATCGGCGTGTTGCTCGAGGCATCACGGCAGAGCGTGGTGCAGCGCAAGTTTGCGGCGTGGGCGGCGATTCTGGCGTTCCCGACAGCGGTGGCGGGGATCTATGGGATGAACTTCCAGAACATGCCCGAGTTGACCTGGCACTACGGTTATTTTGCAGTGCTGGGGTTTATCGCGGTGGGGTGTGTGAGTTTGTGGGCGAGCTTCAAGCGGTCCGGGTGGCTGTAGCCGGGACCGCGTTGTCCCGGATTGGCGAGCAGGCTCGCTCCCACAGGGATTGTGGGAGCAGGCCCTTTTAGCGTTGAGCCGCTTCTGGCTTGTGCGCCACGAAGCGCATCATCCACTCTGCAACCGTAGCGCCATGATGCTCCTGCTCAAGGCTCGCGACACCCTTGGTGTAGATCTGCGAACCCAGCGCTTCCTGGCGCAGATCAAGCAACGCGCGCGAGTAGTCGTGAATGAATTCCGGATGGCCCTGGAAGCACAGCACCTGTTCGTTGATGTGATACGCCGCGAACGGGCAGAAATCGCTGGAGGCGATCACCGTGGCATTCTCTGGTAGCTCAGTTACCTGATCCTGGTGGCTGATCAACAGTGTCAGCTCTTCGCGCACCGGACTCATCCACGGCGCCTTGGCCGCCAGCTGGTAGCTGTGAGTGCCGACGCCCCAGCCTTGGGAAGCACGCTCGCTCTTGCCACCAAGCAGCAGCGCCAGCAATTGATGGCCAAAGCACACGCCGAGCAATTTGTCGCCGCGTTCGTAGCGTTTCAGAAGATAGGTCTTGAGGGTCTGGATCCACGGGTCAGTGCCGAACGAATCGGCCTTGCTGCCGGTGACCAGGTACGCATCGAAAGTCTCGTCGTCGCTTGGGTATTCACCCTTCACCACGTTATAGACCGTGAACTCAGCGGCGATCGGTTGTTGCGAGAACAGGCGCTGGAACATCTGCCCATAGCCCTGATACTGATCAATCAATTCGGGCCGCAGGATGTCGGTTTCGAGAATGCAGATGCGCAACGACATAAAAAATACCTGACACGTGATGGGAATAATGAACACCCCAGAGCCTGCCCTGAAACACCCGGCCAAGGCAAGCCCCGAAATGCTCGCCGGCCCTAGAACATTTCACCTTTCGCCGCTTTGTCCAGCAGCAGCGCTGGCGGGGTAAAACGCTCGCCGTACTGCTCGGCCAGATACTGCGCGCGGGCGATGAAGTCCTTCAGGCCATATTGGTTGATGAACTGCAGCGCACCGCCGGTCCACGCGGCAAATCCGATGCCGAAGATCGAGCCGACGTTGGCATCCGCCGTCGAGGTCAGCACGCCCTCCTCCACACAACGCACGGTTTCGATGGCCTGCACAAACAACAGACGATCACGCACATCCTTCGCAGAAATCTGTCCGTCGGCCTTCTCGAAGCGCGTTTTCAGCTCCGGCCACAAATGCTTTTGGGCACCTGCTGGATAGTCATAAAAACCGCCCCCGGCAGCTTTGCCCGGTCGTTTGAATTCATTGAGCATCAAGTCAATCACGGCAAAGGCCGGATGCTCAATCAGTGGTTTCCCCTCTGCGTGTAAGTCCTTGGCCGTCTGCTGACGGATATGGCTCATCAGGCTGAGGGAAACTTCGTCGGAGATTGCCAGAGGCCCGACCGGCATTCCGGCCTTGCGCGCTTCGGTCTCGATCATCGGCGCACTGACGCCCTCGCCGAGCATGGCAATGCCTTCGTTGGTGAATGTGCCGAAAACCCGTGAGGTGAAGAAGCCGCGACTGTCGTTGACCACAATCGGAGTTTTCTTGATCTGCAGAACGAAATCGAAACCGCGAGCGAGAGTTTCATCGCTGGTCTGCGCGCCCTTGATGATCTCCACCAGTGGCATTTTTTCCACCGGACTGAAGAAATGCAGGCCGATGAATTTGCGTTGATCCGGAATGGCGGTCGCCAGGCCGGTGATCGGCAGCGTCGAGGTATTAGACGCAATCACCGCTTCGCTTCCGACGACCTGTTGCGCGGCGGCAGACACCCTGGCTTTGAGTTGGCGATCCTCGAACACCGCTTCGATGATCAGATCGCAACCCGCCAGATCGCCATCGCTTTCGCTCGCAACGATTCGCGCCAGCACCGCTTCGCGCTGTTCGGCAGTCATGTGGCCACGGGCAACTTTCTTATCCAGCAGCGCCGCGCAATGCGCTTTGCCCTTTTCGGCAGCGGCGAGGTTGATGTCCTTGAGGACGACCTCGATACCGGCCGAGGCGCTGACAAACGCGATGCCCGCGCCCATCATTCCGGCGCCGAGTACACCGACTCTCTGCGTTTTATAAGGCGCAAAACCTTGCGGTCGTGAACCGCCGGCGTTGATCTCGTTCAGTTGAAACCAGAACGTACCGATCAGATTTTTCGAGATTTGCCCGGTCGTCAGTTCGGTGAAGTAGCGGGTTTCAATCAGGTGCGCCGTGTCGAAATCGACCTGAGCGCCCTCCACCGCTGCGCACAGAATCTTCTCCGGTGCCGGCAGAGTGCCCTGGGTTTTCGCGCGCAGGATCGATGGCGCGATCGCCAGCATCTGCGCCACTTTCGGGTTCGATGGCGTGCCGCCGGGAATCTGGTAACCCTTGACGTCCCAGCGCTGCACTGCCGCCGGATTGGCGATAATCCAGGCGCGCGCCTTGGCCAGCAATTCATCTGGATCTGCTGCCAATTCATCAATCAGCCCGGCCTGCAACGCCTGTTGCGGGCGCACCTTCTTGCCTTCAAGCAAGTACGGCAGCGCTTTTTCGATGCCGAGCATGCGCACCATGCGTACTACTCCGCCGCCGCCCGGCAACAGCCCCAGCGTCACCTCCGGCAAACCCAGTTGCACCGAGGCATCATCCACAGCGATGCGATGGTGGCAGGCCAGACAGATTTCCCAACCACCGCCCAGCGCCGCGCCGTTGATCGCCGCGACCACCGGTTTGCCGAGGGTTTCCAGGCTGCGCAATTGCGCCTTGAGGGTCAGCACCATGTCGTAGAAAGCTTTGGCTTCGGGCTTGCCGACCTTGATCAGTTCATTGAGGTCGCCGCCGGCAAAAAAAGTTTTCTTCGCCGAAGTGATGATGACTCCGGCGATGCTGTCTTTCTCGGCCAGCAAACGGGCAACGCAAGCGGCCATGGCCTCGCGGTACACGGCGTTCATGGTGTTGGCGCTCTGGCCCGGCATGTCCATGGTCAGCACGACGATACCGTCCTGGCCTTTTTCGTAACGAATGGCTTCGCTCATAACAGGGTTCCTTGAAGTCGGGGCTCAGAGGCGTTCGATGATGGTGGCAATGCCCATGCCGCCGCCGACACAAAGCGTCGCCAGCCCGTAGCGCAGGGTGCGCGCTTCCAGTTCATCGAGCAGGGTGCCGAGGATCGCGCAACCGGTGGCGCCCAGCGGATGGCCCATGGCGATCGAGCCGCCGTTGACGTTGACCTTGCCTGGATCGACGGCCATGTCCTTGATGAATTTCAATACCACCGAGGCGAACGCTTCGTTGACCTCGAACAGATCGATGTCCTCCACCCGCAGTCCGGCCTTGGCCAGCGCTTTGCGGGTCGCCGGCGCCGGGCCGGTGAGCATGATGGTCGGGTCGGTACTGGTGACGGCTGTAGCAACGATGCGCGCCCGTGGCTGCAGGCCCAGGGCGCGGCCCTTGGCTTCGGAGCCGATGAGCATCAGCGCCGCACCGTCGACAATTCCGGAACTGTTGCCCGGCGTGTGCACATGGCTGATCCGCTCGACCTGGCTGTAGACCCGCAACGCCGTGGCGTCAAAGCCCATCTGCCCGATCATTTCGAAACTCGGCTTAAGTTTGCCCAGGCCTTCGAGGGTCGATTCGGCGCGGATGAACTCATCGTGATCAAGCAGGATGATGCCGTTTTGATCCTGCACCGGCACCAGCGACTTGTTGAACGAGCCGTCGGCTCGCGCTCGTGCGGCTTTTTGCTGCGAGTGCAGGGCATAGGCATCGACGTCTTGCCGGCTGAAGCCTTCGAGGGTAGCGATGAGATCGGCGCCAACACCTTGCGGCGTGAAGTGGCTGTGCAGGTTGGTCTGCGGGTCCAGTGCCCAGGCGCCGCCATCGCTGCCCATCGGCACCCGTGACATCGACTCGACGCCGCCGACCACCACCAGATTCTCGAAGCCTGAGCGCACTTTCATCGCGCCAAGATTCACTGCTTCCAGACCTGAAGCGCAGAAACGGTTGATCTGCACACCGGCGACGCTGACGTCCCAGTCGGCCACTTGCACCGCCGTCTTGGCGATGTCCGAACCTTGATCGCCGATCGGCGTGACGCAGCCGAGGACGACATCATCGACCTGACTGGTATCCAGCGCGATGCGCGCCTGCAAGGCGCTCAGCAAACCGGCCACCAGGTTGACCGGCTTCACGCTGTGCAGCGCGCCATCGGCCTTGCCTTTGCCACGCGGGGTGCGTAACGCATCGAAAATCAAAGCTTCAGTCATGACGTCCTCGAACCTGATTTATTGTCACTTCACTTTCGCCCTGCGCCGACTGGCAAGCAATGACCACATTGCTCAAAGCGCTTGACGCACACGCTCAGACGGACGGTCATCCGGCATGAGGTGAACCGGTTCAGGTCAGCGAGTTGTCTAGCCAGCGGGCGGCAAAGAAGCTGGCAATACGCCTCATGCTTTTTTTAAAGCTTTTTCCAAGCACTCCATATGAAATGGATCTAAGTCAACGCGGACGTGGGCCCTAAGGTGAAGATGTACGCCATCGTCGTCGGGTTTTGCCGAGACGGGCGTCCTTCAACAGGAAGTGCAACGCGTGCCGTCAGGGATATGCAGTCAGGCATGCATCAGGAAATAACAATAAAGGCGGTCAAGCCATGTTCAAACAACCGAAAGTACGTCAAGCAGGGCTCATTCTTTTCGCCACGACGCTGTTGTTGATCTTGCCGAATCTGACCAAGGTCATCGGCTGATTCAAACGTCGCGTGCTGTATATCGCCACTGAAAATGTGACTGGCCCGCTACCCGGGCCAGCGTGGTTGTGCCAACCTTTGCGCACTTCTACGACATGGACGGCGATCTTTTGAAAACGCTCATTGCGCTCGGCGCCTTGCTGCTGAGCTTGCCCTTGTCTGCCGCACAACTGGATTTGCAGTTGGGCGCAAACAGCCGTACCTGGCAGACCGAAGAGCTGCTCAAGCATCCTCAGCTGCAAACTCTCACGATCAACAATGATGTTTCCTACAAGAAAGACATGACCTATCAGGCTGTGCCTCTGGCCGCATTGCTGAAGGGGATCAAGCCGGATGATCACTTGCAAGCGGTGGCGCTGGACGGCTTTGCCGCAGAGCTGGCCGCTGCGCCCTTGCTGAACAGGGACGGCGCACGAGCATGGCTGGCAATCGAGGACCCGGCGCGGCCGTGGCCACCGCTGTCTGCCGGCAAGCACAGCGCCGGGCCGTTCTATCTGGTCTGGACCGATCCGCAGACCGGCAATATCAGCCCCGAACAGTGGCCGTTCGAAGTCGCCAGCATCAAGCTGATGGCGCCGGTGGCCCAACGCTTCCCTGCCCTGCTGCCCGATCCTGCCTTGAAGGCCGATGATCCGGTGAACAAGGGGTTTGCCCTGTTTCAGAAGAACTGCCTGGCGTGTCATCGATTGAATGGTGCGGGCGATGCGCAGTTCGGGCCGGATCTGAATATTCCGTATAGCCCGACCGAGTATTTCGGGGCGGATTTCTTGAAGCGCTACATCCGCGATCCGCAGAGTTTGCGTCAGTGGCCGCAGGCGAAGATGCCGGGGTTTTCTGCTGAGGTATTGCCGGATACAGATCTTGAAATGCTGGTGGGCTATCTCAAGCACATGGCCGGCCGCAAAGCCAAGCCCTGATGCAGTCCCCTTGTGGGAGCGAGCCTGCTCGCGAAGGCGGAATGTCAGTCGCTGATTGGCTGGCTGATGGACCGCTTTCGCGAGCAGGCTCGCTCCCACAGGGCTTTGCGTGCGTAGAACTATTGTTGCTGCACGGAAATAACCGGCGTCGGCGAGACGAACACCTTCGCATGCATCTGCTCGCAGCCGCCGCCCCGGCGCATGCCGCGCACCGGGCAGGCATCGAGATAATCCAGGCCCACCGCCAGCTTCAGGTGTCGCTCCGGGCGCGCCAGCTGGTTGGTCACGTCGAAGCTGTACCACGCGTCATCCAGCCACGCTTCTGCCCAGGCATGGCTGGCCAGATGCTCGCAGTCTTCGCTGTACAGATAACCCGAAACGTAACGCGACGGCACGCCGAGGCTGCGCGCGCAGGCGAGAAAGGCATGGGCATGATCCTGACAGACCCCGGCGCGACCGGCGAAAGCTTCGGCGGCGCTGGTGTCGACTTCGGTGGAGCCCGGCGTGTAGGTCATGTGCTGATTCAGACCATGCATCAAGTCGATCAGCGCGGTGCGATCACGCCGTTGCTTGCAGTTCTTCGCGGCAAACTCGCGCAAGGCTTCATCGGCTTCGGTCAGGCGCGTGAAGCGCAGGAACGGCAGCGCCGACTGGCTCTCATGTTCGGCCTCGCGCAATTCATCGATATCAACCTGACCACGGGCGCCAATGATGATCGCTTCGTGCGGCTCGTCCATGGTCAACACATGCAGGATATTGCCGAACGGATCGAGCTGCGCACGCACCGGACGCGGCAGATCGAGCTGCCAACTGAGCACATGCTGACGCTCGCTGTCGTGAGGGGTCAGGCGCAGGTACTGGATGCTCGCGCGCACCTGATCTTCGTAGTGATAGGTGGTCTCGTGGCTTATGGAAAGTCTCATGCAGCCTCCAGGTAGGAACTGTGAATGGCGTTGCCCAACTGGCGCACCAGCGGGATGAATTCGGTCAGCCAGGCGTGCAGGCCTTCTTCGAGGATTTCGTTGATGCCGGTGTAGCGCAGGCGCGCGTCCATTTCCGCCGCCAGGCGTTGTGCCGGCCGGCCGTTGGCGCCGGGCAACTGCGCGAGGATCTGGTCAATCTCTTCGGTGCAGGCACGCAGCGAGCGCGGCACATCGGCGCGCAACAGCAGCAGTTCGGCCACATGCCGGGCGCCGGGCGCGTCGCGATAGATTTCGGTGTAGGCCTCGAACGACGACAACGCCCGCAGTAGCGCACTCCACTGGTAATAAGCGTGCGCGGTGCCATCGCTGACGGCTTCGGCCTGATCGCCGGCCATTTCGTAACGGGCATCAAGCAGGCGCAGCGTGTTGTCCGCGCGCTCGATAAACGTGCCCAGACGAATAAAGCGAAACGCGTCGTTGCGCATGATCGTGCCGTATGAGGCGCCACGAAACAGGTGCGAACGCTCCTTGATCCATTCGCAGAAACGGCTCATGCCATAGCGGCTCAGGCCCTGTTCGGCGATGCCGCGAATTTCCAGCCAGGTCGCATTGATGTTTTCCCACATGTCGGCGGTGATTCGCCCGCGTACCGCATGAGCACTGGCCCGCGCCGCGCCAAGGCAGCTGTAGATACTGGCCGGGTTGGCGGCATCCAGTGCGAAGAAATGCAGCAGACGTTCGGCGTGGAGGTCGCCGTGGCGTTCAAGGTAATCGTCAAGGGTGCCGGTAATCAGCAACGGCATGGCGAGTTCGTGCAGACCGTCGCCGCGCCCGTCCTGTGGCATCAGCGACAGTGAATAACTGATGTCGAGCATGCGCGCGAGGTTCTCCGCACGCTCCAGATATCGCGACATCCAGTACAGATCCGAGGCAGTTCTACTTAACATGGCAAGCTTCCTTCAATCCTCGACTACCCAGGTGTCCTTGGTGCCGCCGCCCTGGGAGGAATTCACCACCAGGGAGCCTTCACGCAACGCGACACGGGTCAAACCACCGGGTACAACCCGGGTTTCGCGACCGGACAACACGAACGGACGCAAATCGATATGGCGCGGAGCAATGCCATTTTCGACAAAGGTCGGACAGGTCGACAGCGACAGCGTCGGCTGCGCGATGTAGGCATGTGGTTTAGCTTTGATGCGCTCGCGGAACGCATCGATTTCCGCCGTCGTCGCGGCTGGCCCGACCAGCATCCCGTAACCGCCGGAGCCCTGGGTTTCCTTGACCACCAGATCCGGAAGATTGGCCAGCACGTGGGAAAGTTCAGACGGGTTGCGGCATTGCCAGGTCGGCACGTTTTTCAGAATCGGTTCTTCGTCGAGGTAGAAACGGATCATCTCGGTGACGAACGGGTACACCGATTTATCGTCCGCCACGCCGGTGCCGATGGCATTCGCCAGCACCACATTGCCGGAACGATAGGACGATAGCAGCCCCGGCACGCCGAGCATCGAGTCAGGGTTGAACGCCAGCGGATCGAGGAATGCGTCATCGAGGCGACGGTAGATCACGTCGACCGCTTTCGGGCCATCGGTGGTGCGCATGAATACCTTGTCGTCCCGCACGAACAAATCAGCGCCTTCCACCAGTTCAACACCCATTTCCCGCGCCAGAAACGCATGTTCGAAGAACGCGCTGTTGAAGCGCCCTGGCGTAAGTACCACCACACTGGGGTTTTCGATCGGGCTGGAGCTTTTCAGCGTGTCGAGCAGCAGATTGGGATAGTGATCGATCGGCGCGATGCGCTGGGCGGCGAACAGTTCGGGGAACAGGCGCATCATCATCTTGCGGTCTTCGAGCATGTAGCTCACGCCGCTGGGTGTGCGCAGGTTGTCCTCGAGGACGTAATAAGTGCCATCGCCGTCGCGCACCAGATCGACGCCGGAGATGTGCGAGTAGATGTCGCGGTGCAGATCCAGGCCCTGCATCGCCAACTGGTATTGCTCGTTGGCCAGCACCTGTTCGGCGGGAATGATCCCGGCCTTGATGATGCGCTGCTCGTGATAGAGGTCGGCGAGAAACATGTTCAACGCCTTGACCCGCTGAATACAGCCACGCTCGACAATCCGCCATTCACTGGCGGGGATGCTGCGAGGAATCGTATCGAACGGAATCAGTCGCTCGGTGCCTTGCTCGTCGCCATAGAGCGTGAAGGTGATCCCGGCCCGGTGAAACAACAGATCGGCCTCGCGACGGCGCTGCGCGAGCAACTCGTCAGGTGTCTCGGCCAGCCAGCGGGCGAATTCCCGGTAATGCGGGCGGACCAGGCCGCCGGCATCGTACATCTCATCAAAATAGGTGCGGATCATGCCGTACTCCTTGTCACTCCGGACATACAGGCCTTCGCAAGGCCCGTGCCATCGGCATAAACGCTTTTAATTCAATCGGTTGTAGATCTATGCCGCAGACCGCGCACCATTCCTGTGCGGCAAATGCCCCGGCCCGATTGCCCCCGCTTCATTGCGACGCACTGCATCGCCTATCACCAGCATAGTCAGAGTTGATTTCACTGCCCGGCCGCGACTGCGGATAATCCGCGCATTCGCTGCAAAACTTCCCCGGCACGGCGTCGTGAAGTCGCCAGCTCACTGAGCTGAACTGCCTTGGCAGCCCCGTCCCGACAGGACTTTATTGCATACCCGTCTTCCCTTTTAGCCAGCCTCTCCGGTGGCTTTTTTTTGCCGGAGATTCTTGTTTCAGGGTTTTGCCACTGCGATGTGCAGAAGCCAGAAACGACAACGGCCGACCCGAAGGTCAGCCGTTGTCCGACAAACAATGCGCAAGATCAATTCAACCGGTAACGATTGCGCACCTCCTGCTTCACGCCCCAACCCTCGATAATGCCGCCCAGCGGTTCGACCACGGCAGAAAAGCCTTGCTCGAAATCGCCAATATCGTCATAGGTCGCATACATCACTTTGCTCAATTCCAGCGACCAGGCGCCGTCGTCGCGCGCACTGACCTGGGCATTGATGGATTCACCGCGAAATTTGCCTGCTGCCCTGCGCGCCCGCTCCTCGTCCGGGAAAATCGCGTAGAACTCGATGGGATGGAACCGGGAAAAATCGAAACCGCCTTCTTTCATGCGGCGCAGAACGTTGCTGCTGATGTCTTCTTGATAGGCTGTGCTCATGAATCGTCCCCCTCGATTGATGGATAGACTTTCCGTATTCCCGCCCCGGGCCTTTTGGCCTAAGTACTACGGCAACGTGGTTGCGCGCGGGAAACAAGCATGTAGCTGACAAGACCAGACCTTAGCGATCCATTCGCTGATCTCGCTTGCAGAGTAGCCCCAAGAGAGCGCCGCTGCCAAGGCCTGGTTTTCGAGATGACAGGAAGTGTTCAGATGGGTGTGATGCTGCGGATTTCGATGCCGTTCTGGGTCTTGAGGTTTTTCACCCCGGCATCGGCGGTGCGCCCTTCCAGATCGTTCAGATCCAGCTTGGCGGCGACCGGAAGAAGCCGCTCCTTGATCAGCCGTGCGGCTTCATCATCGGACGGGCATTCCTCACGTTCGAAGACTTCATCAACAATTTCGCCGTGATCATCCACGAAAGTGACTTTCCACTTTTGCATCAGTGCCTCCTCGATCAACCCGTAAATGGGCTTACCTCTATCTCGACTTTTTTCCGCGATAGTTGGTTCAAAAGGATTACAGCACGTGGTCAGGAAAAACGGATGAGCGTTGTGGGAGCGAGCCTGCTCGCGAAGGCGGCGTGCCAGTCGACATTGAGTTGGCTGACACTGCGCTTTCGCGAGCAGGCTCGCTCCCACAAGGAGGTTTTTTTGCGGGGAAGTATCAGTCGTTGCTCGGCTTGTTGACCGCTTGCAGCACGTATTGCGGCAAGGCGAACGCGCCAATGTGGATTTCCGGGTTGTAGTAGCGGGTGACGATGCCGCTGCCGATGAAGCGCTGTTGCAGGGTTTCACGGCTGAGCTTGCGGTAGGCCGGGTTGGTCGAGCCCCAGGCGAAGGTCATCGAACCACCGATGTAAGTGGGCACGGCGGCCTGATAGAAATGCCAGTCCGGGAACAGGCTGCGCAGGCGACCAGCGGTGGTTTTGACTTCGTCGATCTGCATGAACGGCGTGCCGTTCTGAGTGACGAGGATGCCGCCCTCGTTCAGGCAACGGTGGCAAGCCTGATAGAAATTCTCCGAGAACAGCACTTCACCCGGGCCGATCGGATCGGTTGAGTCGGAGATGATCACGTCGAATTTTTCAGTGGTGGTGGCGACGAAACGCATGCCGTCGTCGATCACCAGATTCAGGCGCGGGTCGTCGTAGGCACCGGCGGAATGGTTAGGCAGAAACTCCTTGCACATGTCGACCACGGTGCCGTCGATTTCGACCATGGTGATGTGCTCCACGCCGGCATGCTTGGTCACTTCGCGCAACATGCCGCCGTCACCGCCACCGATGATCAGCACGCGCTTGGCAGTGCCGTGGGCGAGGATCGGCACGTGGGTGAGCATTTCGTGATAGATGAATTCGTCGGCTTCGGTGGTCTGGATCACGCCGTCCAGCGCCATCACCCGGCCCATGCGCGGGTTCTGGAAGATCACCAGATGCTGGTGTTCGGTGCGCACTTCGTGCAGCAGTTTTTCCATGCGAAAACGCTGGCCGTAGCCTTCGTAGAGGGTTTCCAGGTACTCGCTGGTCTTGGTGACGGTCATGGTCAAGTGCTCCGATAAATGCGCGGGCGCCATCGTGGGGACGATTGCCCGGGAAAGGCGCGCATTCTACGTTGCCGAAGATGACAGGTCGAACCTCACTTGATGGCGTAGACACAATCCTTGTAGGAGCTGCCGAAGGCTGCGATCTTTTGATCCTGGTTTTCAAGTTCAAGATCAAAAGATCGCAGCCTTCGGCAGCTCCTACAAGGGAGATCGCTGTGTTGTCAGATCCGGACGTTACCCCGTGGCCCGGCGATCGCCCAGATGATCAGGCCCAGCACCGGCAGGAGGATGATCAGCAACACCCAGACAATTTTCATCCCGGTGGAGGTACCGCTTTTCAGCACGTTGATGATGGCCCAGATGTCGAGGGCAAGGATGATCAGGCCAATCAGACCGTTGAACGTGGAACCCATGGTGTCGCTCCAGAATAGTGGCATGCACTTTTAGGATAGACGGTCGCGCGCAGGGTTCCCTTTTATTGCGTTCAGACGTGAACGGCGACCTTCAAGGCTTCCAGCGCTGGCGCAGCGGAGATGCCGACCTCGGCGCACAACTCCAGCACGCGGGGCACATCGTTGCCGTAGACCAGGACCATTTGCAGTTCATCGTCGAGCAACTGGCTGAAGTTGACCAGCGTGTAACCGCCGTTTTCCTTGTTCAGGCTGCTCATCTGCACCTGGATGCGGTTGAGTGCGGTCAGCGCTTCGGTCTTGGCCAGTTGCTTGGGCTTGAGATTGAAGTCCACGCCCGGGCCAAACGAGGCAACGATCTGCGCAAACAGATCGACGTAGGTGTCGGCCTGGAACAGTACGGTTTCCGGCAGGCTACCGACCACCACCCACTCACCCAGCGAAATCGGGAAGGTGTCGTCGTAGTTGATGTCAGGATTGGCTGTCAGAAACGCATCGGCATCGGCGTAGGCCTGCGCGGCTTCGTCGGCGACTTTCAGGATCTCGTCCTCGCCCATGCAGCCAGAGCTGATTTTGCTGATGAGTTCGACGAGTGCGGCTTTCATGAGGGCGGATCCTGTAGTGACAGTGGAATTTCGGGCGCGAAGGATAGCGTAGAAAAGCAGAAGATCGCAGCCTTCGGCAGCTCCTACAGATTCTGCGTTTGACTGCGGACAGGCTGCGATCTTTTGACGTTTATCAAGCCAACAACTTTTCCAGCTGCGCGGTGGTATCGACTGCGCCCATGGTCCGCGCCGCGTCCAGCGCCGTCACGCCATTGGCGTCCTTGGCTTTCGGGTCAGCGCCCTGGCCGATCAGGTAATCGACGATTTCAACGCGGTTGAACATCGCCGCCATCATCAGCGCCGTGCGGCCGTCGAACGACGAGCCTTCGATCTCGGCGCCCGCCTCGACCAGCGCTTTGACCACCGCCAGATCGCCTTTGAACGCAGCGCCGGCAATCGGGCTCTGGCCGTTGCCATTGCGCATTTCCGGATCAGCTTTGTGTTTAAGCAGGACCTTCACCGCATCAACATGGCCGTAGTAGCTGGCGAGCATCAACAAGGTGTCACCCTTGCTGTTTTTCAGGTTCACCGGCAGCCCGGCGGTGACCAGGCGATCAAGCATCTCGGCATCACCGTCGCGCGCCTTGTTGAAAACCTGCTCGGTGAATTCGGCAGCTTCTTCAGGGGTCATCTGGCGGCTTTGGTCGGACATGGGGCACTCCATTTCGGTCTATCGGAAAGCCGACAGTTTCCCGAGCGCGACGGTGGCTGTCACTCGGTTTTTTCCGAGCGCCCTGATAGCCACACTCAATATCGATGTTTGCCTTGTTGAATTTCAGCGAGGATTTGCTCACTGACATGCACATACGTTTCGCTGCCGGGCAACCAGGCGAAGATCGGGTCATCGCCCGTGAGCCCGGGGTCAAAGCCTTCCGTTTTCAAACGAGTCTTCTGGTATTTGAAGGTCCCGGTGGTTTCCATTTTCACTTTCACCCGCAAGAACAACGGCACGGCATAGGCCGGCATGCGTTGCCGGGCGAAACTCAGCAGTTCGGCGAAATCCAGCGTGGCCAAGGATTCGGCGGGAGTGATCGCGGCCATGCCTGCACGGCCGTTGGTGTTCGGGATTTCCACGCCGTAGGCCACGGCTTCAGAAATTAGCGGGTGCTGCAGCAACAGGTTCTCGACTTCGGTGGTCGACACGTTTTCGCCCTTCCAGCGGTAAGTGTCGCCGAGGCGATCGACAAACTGCGCATGGCCGAAACCGATGTTGCGCAGGAGGTCGCCGGTGTTGAAAAAGCGATCGCCCTTGTTGAATACATCGTGCAGTACGACGCGCGCGGTTTTTTGCGGATCGGAGTAACCGTCCAGCGGCGCCTTGTCATCGATTCGCGCGAGGAGCAGACCCTGCTCACCCTTGCTGACCTTGCGCATGAAACCATCCTCGCCACGGAGCGGCTCGCCACTGTCGTGATCGTAGGCAACCAACTCCCAGGCCATCAGCGAGAACCCGACGGTGTTATCGAAATTGAGGATGTTGGTGAATCCGATGTTGCCGTCGCTCGCCGCGTACAGCTCACAAATGTGCTCGACGGCAAAACGCTTTTTGAACTCGGCCCAGGCACCGGGACGCAAGCCATTGCCGATCATCTTGCGTACATCGTGGCGACTGTCATCGGCGCTCACCGGTTGCTCGACCAGATACCGGCAGAGTTCGCCGACATAGCCGATGGTGGTCGCGCGGTACCGGCGCACATCACTCCAGAACTGGCTGGCGCTGAATTTGCGGCGGATGGCGAACCCCGACGCGCCGTTGATCGCCGATCCCCAGCACACGCACAGGCCTGTGGCGTGATACAGCGGCAAAGTGCAGTAGACGACATCATCCGGGCGCATATCGAGGGCGATCATGCCGAAGCTCGCCGAACTGCGCATCCAGCGTCCATGCTTGAAGACCCCGGCCTTGGGCAGGCCGGTGGTGCCGGACGTGTAGATGTAGAAACACGGATCATCGAAGAAAATTTGCGCGCTGCTCGGCGGGTTATCGCTGCTGGCGTCGGCACTGGCGCTGATCAGATTAACGTAACCCTCGGGCGCGATGCCCGGATGGCTGTAAGTGTCCTGATCAGCGACGAACCATGTACGCGGTGCGGCGATGCAAACCTGATCACGCACGCCGGCATAGGCGGCGGTCAACTCTCCGCCGACCACGATGGCTACCGGCGCGACCAGATTGATGCTGTGGATAAGCGTGTCGCGCATCAGCGAAGTATTGAGCAGCGCACTGACCGCGCCGAGCTTGGCCAGCGCCAGGATGGTCACCAGTAATTCCGCACGGTTCTCGATGAACACCGCGATCACATCGCCCTTGCCGATGCCCTGCTCGCTCAAATAATGCGCGATGCGATTGGCCCATTGGTTGACCTGCGCGTAGGTCAACGCAACGTCGCCCTGCAACAACGCCACACCATCGGGATTGCGCAGCGTCGCCTGCTCGAACGTCCAGCCCAGGCCGCACGTTTGGGTCGGATCCGTGACGTTGGCCACTTTCATGCCCTTGACCACCCGTGGGATGGCCTTGGCAATCATCGGTAGTTTGCGGAGCATCATGCCCCAGGTAATCGTGTCGCTTGGCGCGTGACGCATGAAAGCTCCCCGTTCGGTCTTGACGTGCAGACCGCTGTTCTTGTTATCGGGTAATGAGTGCGACCCACGCGTTTACACCGTGTGTCGAGGAGGAAAGTACGTCAGCGCTCGCGAGGCTGTACACGCGGTTTTTGCAATGATTTGTATCCCGTCTCGCTGATGAAGGAAGAGCGGATTCTGGTACGGACGTTTGGTTCCGTTGAACGGAAAAAATCACGCAAAATGCAGGATGCACGATGGCCATTCATGCAGATTGCACGACACCTGCAAAATGAGATGCTTTCAACTGATTGATTTTAAAGACTTTTTATTTGGTTCAATACTGGCACAAACGCTGCAACTACCTCCGCATGCTTGCCATTCAAGTACATACGGAGCTGATGACATGAGCCTGATTCAAGAAAAATTTACATCGCTGTTCTCCAACTACGAAGTCAGCACTGCCCCACGTCCTGACGGTGGCATCCTGCTCACTCTGCGTAGCAGCGACGGCAAAGTCTTCAAACGCGCACTCTCGTATCAGCAATTGCACGCCGGTGATCAACTGTCGTGGGCAATCAGCGCAATCCGCCGCGACCTGGCCGAACAAGCCAGCGAGCTGCCGCAAATTGCAATGCTGCAGAGCCAGCAGCGTTTTGCTCTGCCGACGTATCACTCGCTGTAATTTGCTTTAAACAAAAACAGGCCGTGGAGCATGCGCTTCACGGCCTGTTTTTTGCGCGCATGATTTTTGTAGGAGCTGCGACACGCGGCGATCTTTTGATCTTGATTTCATGCCTAAATCGAAAGATCGCAGCCTCGTTTCACTCGACAGCTCCTACAGGGATGCGTGCAATGGTCAGAACGCTTCCGGTTCGATCCCGGTAAAGCTGTCAACCGTCACGTGTCCTGCCAACTCCCCGCCTTCACGCGCCAGGCCACAGGTTTTCATGCCGGCTGACTGAGCAGCGTCGAGCTCTTCGACGATGTCCGACAGGAACAGGATTTCATCTGCTTCAACACCCACTGCCTGCTGAATGTTGCGGTAGGACTGCGCCTCACGCTTCGGCCCTGATGTGGTGTCGAAATAGCCGCTGAACAGCGGCGTGAGATCCCCTGCCTCCGAGCAACCGAAAATCAGTTTCTGCGCCTGGATCGAGCCGGACGAGTAAACAAACAGTTGATACCCCGCAGCATGCCAACGTTGCAGCGCTTCAACGGCATCCGGATAAACATGCCCTTTCAGCTGCCCTGCCTGATATCCCTGCGCCCACACCATGCCTTGCAATGCCTTCAGCGGCGTGGCCTTGCGGTCTTCGGCGATCCAGCTCAAGAGAATCTCAACAACCCGTTCGACATCGGCCTGCGGCTCGTTGCTGTCGCTGCGAACGGCATCGAGCTGTTCGGCGACATCAGCACGCGAAGCGTTCTGGCGCACAAAGTCGGGCAAGTGTTTGGCGGCGAAAGGAAACAGCACGTCGAAGACGAAACTCACCGCGCTGGTGGTGCCTTCGATGTCGGTGAGGATGGCTTTGATCGACACGGTTTCAGTCCTCCAGACGCGGGAAGCGGCCGGCGATGTCTTCGCCGGTGAAATTGGCAACCCAGCCTTCCGGGTTGTTGAACAGACGAATCGCCACGAAATGCGGATGCTCGCCCATGTCGAACCAGTGTTTGGTGCCGGCCGGAACCGAGATCAGGTCGTTCTTCTCGCAGAGCACGGCGTAGACGTAGTCGTCGATGTGCAGGGTAAACAAGCCACGCCCAGCGACGAAAAATCGTACTTCGTCTTCGCCATGGCGGTGTTCTTCGAGAAACTTGGCGCGCAGTTCGGCTTTTTGCGGATGGTCGCTGTTGAGGCTGATCACATCGACGGTGATGTAGCCGCGCTCGGTCATCAGCTTGTCAATCTGCTCTTTATAAGCGCTGATGACCTCTTCCTGACTGGCGCCGGGCTGGATCTTCGCGGCGGCTTGCCAGCGGTCGAAACGCACGCCCTGCTCGGCCAGCGTCGAAGCGATGTCTTCGAAATGGGTCAGCACCTTGTTGGGAATCTCAGGGCTGGAAACGTGATAAACAGACAGGCTGCTCATGGGCAATTCCTCGGTAGCGGCGGCGCCGTCCGGCTCTTGCAGACCGGTCGGGCGCAGCATGGCATCAGGCAAACGGGCTGTTTCGGGTGAACTCAGCCTTGGCGGTTCATGACGCTGCGGGTTGTCAGCTCGCATTCAAACAGGAATTCAAAAGCCTCGATCTGCCGCAGCGCGTCGCTCATCTGCGCGCCCCAGGTGTAGAGGCCATGGCCGCGAATCAGATAACCGACGCAATCGGGATGGGCGTCGAGCCAAGGCTGCACCTTGGCGGCGAGGCGTGCAATGTCCTGATCGTTGTCGAAAATTGGCACGCGCACCCGCGATTCGTGGGTGGAAATGCCGCTGAAGGCTTTTTGCAGTTCGTAGTCTTCAAACTCGATGAAGTCTTGCGAAGTGAGGCGCGACAGCACCGTGGCGTTCACCGAGTGGGTGTGCAGCACGGCGCCGATTTCCGCGCGCCAGCTATAGAGCTGGGTGTGCAACAAGGTTTCGGCGGAAGGTTTCTTGCCCGGTTCCAGGCTATTGCCGGACAAATCGGTGGCGAGCACATCATCCACGCTCAACTGGCCTTTGTGCTTACCCGATACGGTCAACAGCGCTTCGCTCGGTGACAGGCGTGTCGAATAGTTGCTGCTGGTGGCTGGCGACCAGCCCCGGCCATATAGAAAACGCCCGGCGTCGACGATCTGCTGGGCGAGCTGTTCACGGCTAAGGCTCATGGCCTGTCCTCTTGCATACATGTGGCAATGATAACGGCAGCGGCAAGCGCTGCGAGACTGGCAATACTAAAGGTCAATGTCGCGCCGAGGGCATTCCAGCTGTAGCCGGAATACAGCGCGCCGAGCGCCCCGCCGGTGCCGGCCAGTGCCGCATACAGCGCCTGGCCCTGACCTTGCTGGCGGGCGCCGAAACTACGTTGCACGAACGCGATAGCAGCCGCGTGAAAACTGCCGAATGTCGCTGCATGCAACACCTGGGCAAACAACAACACCCAGAGAAACTCCGCAAACGAACCGAGCAGCACCCAACGCAACGCCGCCAGCAGGAAGCTCGCCAGCAGCACCCGGCGCAGGGAAAAGCGCGCCAGAATGCGGCTCATGGCCATGAACATCAGCACTTCCGCCACCACACCCACGGCCCAGAGCATGCCGATGACGCCACGGCTGTAACCGAGGCGTTCAAGGTGCAAAGTCAGAAAGGTGTAATACGGCCCGTGGCTGACCTGCATCAGCGCGACGCAAGCATAAAACGCCAGCACGCCGGGATGACGCAATTGCTTGAGAAAGCCCTCACCCGTCGGCCGATTGCCTTGCGCGGGCTGCGCATTCGGCACCCACAGGCTGCTGAGAACGATACCGGCCATGATCAGCACCAGTGCCGCCGGGTAGATGTCCAGACTCAGCCATTCGAACAGCCGTCCCAGCACTACCACAGTGATGATGAAGCCGATCGAGCCCCACAGGCGAATCTGGCTGTAGCGCGAGGTTTGCCCCTGCAGATGCGCGAGGGTGATGACTTCGAACTGCGGCAGTACCGCATGCCAGAAGAACGCATGCAGGGCCATGACCATCGCCAGCCAGGCGTAGGTCTGACTGACGAAGATCAGCGAAAAGGTCAGCAACGTGCACACCGCGCCAAAGCGCACGATGGCCAGACGCCTGCCGGTGTAATCGCCGAGCCAGCCCCAGATGTTCGGCGCCACGCAGCGCATCAGCATCGGAATCGCCACCAGCTCGCCGATGCGCGCGGCACTGAAGCCGAGGTGATCGAAGTACAGCGCCAGAAACGGCGCTGTCGAACCGAGCAAGGCGAAATAGAACAGATAGAAACTGGACAGCCGCCAGTAAGGAAGCGCCGCCACGCCGATTATGCCGCGACGGCTTTGAGCGCAGCCATCAGAGCTGGCCCAGCACCGGCGTGCTCACGCGCACATCGGCGTTCTGCCCACGGTGGCGCAGCAGGTGATCCATCAGCACGATGGCCATCATCGCTTCGGCGATCGGCGTCGCGCGGATGCCGACGCATGGGTCGTGACGACCCTTGGTGATCACATCGACCGGGTTGCCATTCACGTCGATCGAGCGGCCCGGGGTGGTGATGCTCGACGTCGGTTTCAATGCCAGATGCGCAACGATTGGCTGGCCGGACGAGATGCCGCCGAGGATGCCGCCGGCGTTGTTGCTGAGAAAACCCTCCGGCGTCAGTTCATCGCGGTGTTCGGTGCCGCGCTGGGCGACACAGGCGAAACCGGCGCCGATCTCCACGCCTTTGACCGCGTTGATGCTCATCAGCGCGTGGGCCAGTTCGGCGTCGAGGCGGTCGAAGATCGGCTCGCCAAGGCCCGGCATCACGCCTTCGGCGACGACGGTGATCTTCGCTCCGACCGAGTCCTGATCGCGGCGCAACTGGTCCATGTAGGCTTCCAGCTCAGGGACCTTGTCCGGGTCAGGGCTGAAGAAAGCGTTTTCTTCGACCGAATCCCAGGTCTTGAACGGAATTTCGATCGGGCCGAGCTGGCTCATGTAGCCACGAATGACGATGCCCTGACTGGCCAGATATTTCTTCGCGATCGCCCCGGCCGCCACGCGCATCGCGGTTTCCCGAGCCGAGCTGCGGCCACCGCCGCGATAATCGCGCTCGCCATATTTGTGGTGGTAGGTGTAGTCGGCGTGGGCCGGGCGGAACAGGTCCTTGATCGCCGAGTAGTCCTTGGACTTCTGGTCGGTGTTGCGAATCAACAGGCCGATCGAGCAACCGGTGGTGCGCCCCTCGAACACGCCGGAGAGGATTTCGACTTCATCGGCTTCCTGGCGCTGAGTGGTGTGGCGACTGGTGCCAGGCTTGCGGCGATCGAGGTCGCGCTGCAGATCTTCCAGGGAAATCTCCAGGCCCGGCGGGCAGCCGTCGACAATGGCGACCAACGCCGGACCATGGCTTTCGCCAGCGGTGGTGACAGTGAACAACTTGCCGTAGGTATTGCCGGACATGCAGGACGCTCCGTGAAATCAAACCCGAATTCTTGATGCGCGCCAGTATACGCAGGCTAACCGAGTAGTTCATCCTCGAACCTTAGCGGTGCTGGCGAGTCCAACCGGCACCTTGACCAATGATGGCGTGATGATGCTGCGAGTTTTGATCTTGAGTCTTACCCTCTTTACAGGCTTTGCCCAGGCGACAGTCCTACAACGCCCGGTCACTCTGGACACCGGCAACGGCGAACTTTTCGGCTCGTTGTTGCTGCCCAAGTCCGACAGCCCGGTGCCGATTGTTCTGATCATTTCTGGCTCGGGTCCTACAGATCGCGACGGAAACAACCCCGACGGCGGGCGCAATGACAGTCTCAAGCGCTTGGCCTGGGTACTGGCCAAACACAACATCGCCAGCGTGCGTTACGACAAGCGCGGTGTTGCGGCGAGCCTGGCGGCCGCTCCCGATGAACGTGATCTTTCAGTGGAAGGCTATGCGGCGGACGCCGTGGCGTGGGGGCAGAAGCTCAAGGCCGACCCGCGTTTCGGCAAACTGATCCTGCTCGGCCACAGCGAAGGCGCGCTGATTGCCAGCCTCGCTGCGCCGAAGCTGGACGCAGCGGCGGTGATCTCGCTGTCCGGCAGCGCGCGACCGGTCGATCAAGTGATCCGCGAACAGCTGGCGCGCAGCTTGCCGCCGCCACTGATGCTGCGCAGCAACGAACTGCTCGACAGCCTCAAGGCCGGCCATATCGATGACAACGTGCCGCAGCCGTTGCAGGTGATCTTCCGCCCAAGCGTGCAGCCGTACCTGATTTCGCTGTTCCGTCAGGACCCGGCGCAAGCTTTTGCCCAGCTGAAAATGCCGGCACTTATCGTTCAAGGCAGCAACGACATTCAGGTCGGCACCGAGGACGCGAAGCTGCTCAAGGCGGCGAAACCAGACGCGCAACTGACGGTGATCGAAGGCATGAACCATGTGCTGCGCATCGTGCATAACGACATGAAGCGGCAATTGGCCTCCTACAAGGACCCGAATTTGCCCCTGGCCGCCGAACTCGGCGCCGCTGTCATCGAATTTATTGACGGAATTCGTGCAAGTTAACTGCGTTTTACCCTCCAGCCTCACAGAAAACGGCCGATAAGCCTTTGTCGCCAGCGCAACGTCTGGCGGCAAGCAGGGCTTGGACAGGATCTCGCCGTTATGACTGAAACCCAGACTTCACCCGACACCAGCGCTGAAAAAGACGCACCGCCAGCGGTCGAATTGCCGTGGGCGGACGTTCAGGCCGAGCACCACAAGATGCTCCGCCTGGCGCCGCTGCAGACCGACCGCAACACCGGCGGCCGGCCGTTGCGCTTTGTCGAATTCGGTTACGCCGAGCGCAACAGCAAAGAGCGCAGCCTCATGCGCATGGCGATCAAACTGCCGAACCAGCGTGTGCGCAAAGAGCAGAATCATCTTGATGTGTGGGTCGACCACGCGAGCAAACGTGTGAGTTTCGGTCCCGACAGTGGCTTGCAGATTGAACCGCTGAACCGCGGCATTGGTCGTTTCATGGCCGCGCAAGGCATCAACTGGGCGAAAAAGCGCTGGCCCGGCTACACCGTCGACGGCATGGACTTGAACAACAAGGACGCGCTCAACGAAGACACTCGCTTGCGCCGCGACCATTTCCTGCGCGTGCACGGTTTCGATGTGGTTTACGCCGATGCCCAGCATTTGAAAGGCAGCATCAAGGCGGTGCAGGTCGGTGATCTGCTGGGTGACTGGAACAGCGAAAAGCTGCAGATCGTCGAAATTCTTGAAGCTGCACAGATGCTGCAGCAAGCCGAGCAGAATCTGGCTGAACAGGAAGTGAAGCTGAAAAAGCAGGAGGAGAAAGTCAGCAAGTTCAAGCGTGAAGACGCCGGTTTGCGCTTCACCATTACGTGCCTGGTGGCGTTTGCGGTGTTTCAGGCGGGGTTGTTGATCTGGATTGCTACGCACCGGTAGATCAAAAGATCGCAGCCTTCGGCAGCTCCTACACTGGAATGATGGAGATCCTGCAGGAGCCGCCGAAGGCTGCGATCCGATCGTTCCCACGCTCTGCGTGGGAATGCAGCCCGGGACGCTCTGCGTCCCTGAAAACGTCAGACGCGTGAGGCGAAAAGTGCCTGATGCGCGCGGCACTGCTCGGCGGTCAGCATGAACACGCCATGCCCGCCGCGCTGGAATTCCAGCCAGGCGAAATCGACTTCCGGGTACAACGCTTCAACGTGCACCTGGCTGTTGCCCACTTCGACAATCAACAAACCCTTCTCGGTCAGATGATCCGCCGCTTCGGCGAGCATGCGCCGGACCAGATTCAGACCATCATCTCCGCAGGCGAGGCCGAGCTCCGGCTCGTGCTGATATTCGTCCGGCATGTCGGCGAAATCTTCCGCGTCGACGTAGGGCGGGTTCGACACGATCAGATCGAAACGCTGACCCGGCAAGCCCTCGAAGCCATCACCCTGCACCGTGTAGACGCGCTCATCGACACCATGACGCTCGATGTTCTGATTGGCCACTTCCAGCGCTTCGAACGACAGGTCCGCGAGCACTACCTCGGCATTCTGAAACTCGTAAGCACAGGCAATACCGATGCAACCCGAGCCGGTGCACAGATCGAGAATTCGCGCCGGTTCGTTGCCGATCCACGGTGCGAAGCGGTTTTCGATCAGCTCACCGATCGGTGAACGCGGGATCAGTACGCGCGGGTCGACAATGAACGACATGCCGCAGAACCACGCTTCACCGAGCAGGTAGGCGGTGGGAACGCGATCTTCGATGCGGCGCTTGAGCAGGCGCTGCAGGTTGACCAGTTCGTCATCTTCCAGCGCGCAATCAAGATAGCTGTCGGCGATTTCCCACGGCAGGTGCAGAGCGCCCAGTACCAATTGACGCGCCTCGTCCCAGGCGTTGTCGGTGCCATGGCCGAAAAACAGATCCTCCCCATGGAAGCGGCTGACGGCCCAACGGATATGGTCGCGCAGGGTACGAAGTCGGGAAGTGATCACGGCGTAGAGCTCCAAAAAAAACGACTGGCGATTCTAACAGCCAAAACGCCCGACGACGACGCAGGAAAAACCGCGCTGCAACGGTAGGAGATTTCTTTTTTTTGCATCAGGCATTGAACGGAACGTGTAACTTGACAAGGCTGCAGGCCAAGAACGACGGCGCCTACGATGGTAGCGATTCACAGAACCGCTCAGCCAGAGGACAATGTCGCAAAAGCCCCACCCCGAGGAGCCCCAGAATGTCCGTTCCAAAAACGATGTTTCAACTCAGCGGTCGCGGTTACGCAGCGGCCACACTGAGCCATGCCACCGTGGTCATCATCGATGCCCAGAAGGAATACCTCAGCGGCCCGCTCGCCCTGAGCGGCATGGACGCGGCCGTCGCGAACATCAAACAAGTGGTTGCCGCAGCCCGTGCCGCCGGTCGGCCGATCGTGCACGTGCGTCATCTCGGCACCGTTGGCGGCCTGTTCGACCCGCAGGGCGAACGGGGCGAATTCATTCCCGGTCTGGAACCGCAAGGCGATGAAACCATTATCGGCAAATTGCTGCCGAGCGCATTCCATGGCACTGAGCTGCTCGAGCGTCTGCAGAATCTCGGCTCGCTGGACCTGATCGTTTGCGGTTTCATGAGTCACTCCAGCGTCAGCACCACCGTGCGCGCGGCGAAAAATCTCGGTTTCCGCTGCACCCTGGTCGAAGACGCCTGCGCGACCCGCGATCTGCCGTTCAAGGGCCGCGTGCTCAGCGCCGAACGCGTGCAGGAAGCGGAAATGGCAATCATGGCTGACAACTTCGCCACGCTGGCAAAGACTCAGGACCTGATCTGATCCTGCCCTTGTGAGCGGTGCGTTGGCGCCGCTCATCCGCTATATCCGCTGATTTGCCGCAAATGCCATAGCCTCAGGAACAACCCGGTCAACTCCCGGTCGAAGGGCCGATACCATTGAGGAAGGTCGGAATGAAGTTATCCGATGGATTTGACGCACGCCGTTTGCGGCCCAAAGGCCAAAGCAACTGGCGTTTTCGATTTGGCGCGGCGATCTCGGCCATTCTGGCGACGTTCGGCGTGCTGCTGGCGATGGCCGGCGCCGCCAGCCTGCTCGGCCGTCCGCCGGCGCTGGGTGACCTGAACGCATCGCCGCTGGGCTCGGCAATCATGCTCGCGGTCGGCTTGCTGTTTCTGTATTTCGGCGTTGCCCTGTGGCGCCGCTGCCGCCGCCGCGCACGGCAATCGCGGGAACTGAACATGTCCCCGCATCTGATGAAAAAACACGACTGACCCGATGGCCTGGCTTTTTGCCGGGCCGTTTTCTGTCGACTTGGGTAAACTGGCCGCCCTTCGCGGAGGCTGCCATGCAAGACGACGATTTTTCTCTGTTCAAAAGTGCGATCCAAGGCGTCAAGCCGATCAAGCACGACCGCGCCGACACCGGCAAACCCAAGGCTGACCGCGCGCAGATCGCCAAGCTGCGTCAGTCTGCCACCGTGCGCAGCGACACCACTATCATTGACGGCTTGTCCGACCAGTTCGTGATCGACGTCGGCCCGGAAGATGAGCTGATGTGGTCCCGCGACGGCGTGCAGGAAAGCCAGATGCGCAAGCTCAAGGTCGGGCAGATCCCGTTTGAAGGCAGCCTCGACTTGCACGGCATGAGCGTGGAAAAGGCCCGGGAGACGCTTTGGGCCTTTCTCGCCGAAGCGACCAAATTCGAAATCCGCTGCGTGCGCGTGACACACGGCAAGGCTGTGCGCCTGGATGGCAAGCGCCCAATGATCAAAAGCCACGTCAACACCTGGCTGCGCCAGCACGCACAAGTGCTCGGATTCTGCTCCTGCCAGGCCCGCCACGGCGGCGCCGGCGCGGTTTATGTGATGCTGAAACGGACGATGATGGAAGGTCGCGACGAATAAAGCCGTCACACCGAACTTGCAGGGTTGTGTCCGCCACCGTACCCTTGCCCTTTGCGAAAATCCCCACAGGTAGTTTCATGTCCCTGGAACAGAATTACACCGCGATTCTCGGCCAATTGGGCGAGGACGTGTCCCGCGAGGGCCTGCTCGACACGCCAAAGCGTGCCGCCAAAGCCATGCAGTACCTCTGCCGCGGTTATGCACAGACGCTCGAAGAGGTCACCAACGGTGCCCTGTTCAGCTCCGACAACAGCGAAATGGTGCTGGTCAAGGACATCGAGCTGTATTCGTTGTGCGAACACCACCTGCTGCCGTTCATTGGCAAGGCGCATGTCGCCTATATCCCGAGCGGTAAGGTGCTGGGCTTGTCGAAAGTGGCGCGGATCGTCGATATGTACGCCCGTCGCCTGCAGATCCAGGAAAACCTCAGCCGCCAGATCGCCGATGCGGTGATGCAAGTCACCGGCGCGCTGGGCGTAGCCGTGGTGATCGAAGCCAAGCACATGTGCATGATGATGCGCGGTGTCGAAAAGCAGAACTCTTCGATGATCACTTCGGTGATGCTCGGTGAGTTCCGCGAAAACGCGGCAACCCGTAGCGAATTCCTCAGCCTCATCAAGTAATTCGCAACAGAAAACAGCCGGCGTTGATCGCCGGTTTTTTTTCGCCCGTGAAAAATCGGGTAAGCTGCGCGCCTTTCTTCATTCGTACCGTGAGGCTTTCAACGTGTTCGTCAAAGCGCTTCGTGTCGGCCTCGGCCAACTGGTTATCTTCATCGACTTCATCACTCGTCCGGGCAAGAAGAAACGCCCCGCCGCTGCTCAGGCGCAAGTCGACGCTGCCGCAAAAGATCTGACGCTGTATCAATTCCACGCCTGCCCGTTCTGCGTGAAAACCCGCCGCGCCCTGCATCGCCTGAATGTGCCGGTGGCGCTGAAAGACGCGAAGAATAATGAGCAGGATCGCCAGACGTTGCTGGAACAGGGCGGCCGGATCAAAGTGCCTTGCCTGCGTATCGAAGAGAATGGCCAGACAACCTGGATGTATGAGTCCAAGGTGATTATTGATTATCTGGATAAGCGATTTGCGGCGGTCTGATGGTTATGTGGTGGGTTGATTGACGCCTTCGCGAGCAGGCTCGCTCCCACCCTTTGGAATGCATTTGCGCTGTGGGAGCAAGCCTGCTCGCGAAGGGGCCCTCTCAGCCACCGCAAATCCCAGACAAAAATAAACCGGCCCTCGAGCCGGTTTATTGTTTTCAGGCCGCTTTCTCTAGCTGCGCCTGGCGCACCACCGCCGCCAATCGCTTGAGCCCTTCATCCAGGCGCGCTGGATCAATGTGGCTGAAGTTCAAGCGCAAATGCCCGTGATGCTTGTCCGGCTCAGGGAAAAACGGCTCACCCGGCATGAACGCCACATCATTGGCCAACGCCTCGTTGAGCAAAGTCCGCGTATCCAGCGGCTGCTTCAACGTCAGCCAGAAGAACAGCCCGCCCTGGGGCATGTTCCACTCAGCCAGATCGGCAAAGTGGCTTTCCAGCGCCAACTGAAATGCATCGCGCCGCTGCCGATAGAACTCACGCAGATCGCTTAAATGCTGTTGATACTTCTGCGAGCCGATCCATTGCAGCGCCTGCCACTGGCCGATGCGATTGGTGTGCAGATCGGCCGATTGCTTGAGTTTGAGCAGATGCGCGAAGAGGTCCGGGCTGGCGATCAAGTAACCGACACGCAAACCCGGGAGCAAGGTTTTCGAGACGGTGCCGGTGTAGATCCAGCTCGCCTTCTGCAGACGCCCGGCAATCGGCTTGGCGCTGCCGCCATCGAAGGTCAGCTCGCGGTACGGCTCGTCTTCGATCAGGGTGACGCCGAATTCATCAAGCAACGCGGCGACCGCTGCGCGCTTGGCCTCGCTATAGCGTACGGCGGATGGATTCTGGAATGTCGGAATGAGATAGATAAACGCCGGGCGGTGCTGTTCCAGACGGTTGCGCAGTTGCGCCAGGTTGGGGCCGTCGGCTTCCTGCGGCACGGTCAGGCAATCGGCGCCGAACAGCTGGAAGATTTGCAGCGCAGCCAGATAGGTTGGCGCTTCAAGCAAAATTTCCGTGCCCTTGTCGATGTACAGCTTGGCCGCCAGATCCAGGGTTTGCTGGGAACCGCTGACCACCAGCACCTGACTCGCCTCGCATTCCAGGCCAAGCGCCCTCGCCTCTGCCGCCAAGGCTTCGCGCAAGGCCGGCTCGCCTTCGCTCATTCCGTACTGGCCCAGGGACAGCGGCATTTCGGCCCACTCCACTTTTGGCAACATCGCCTCAGCGGGCAAGCCGCCGGCGAACGACATCACCTCCGGACGCTGGGCCGCAGCGAGGATTTCTCGGATCAAAGAACTTTTCAGGCGCGAGACACGTTCGGAAAAAGCCATGGAGGTCACCGTAGCGAGGGATGCGAAAAATGAGTCAAACTGGTTGACTGAAACTACGACAGCTTGAGCGAGTACGTCAACATGCTTGACCTTAAAAACCCCTCCAGTCAGCAACAGGCCATGGAAGCGTTTTTCTTCGGCTACCAGGCGTTCACGGCCAAGGCTGATGAAATGCTCGAGCGTCGCGGCCTGTCGCGGGTGCACCAGCGCATCGTGTTTTTCATCGCGCGCTATCCGAACCTCAGCGTGAAAGAGTTGCTGGCCCTGCTTGGCGTGAGCAAACAGGCGCTGAACATGCCGCTGCGCCAGTTGCAGGAGATGCATCTGGTCGACAGCGTCGCTTCGCAGACCGACAAGCGTAAGCGCTTGCTGGAGCTGACGGCGGAAGGTGCGAAGTTTGAGCAAGCGTTGCGCCGCGAGCAGGTGAAATTGCTTGAGCGGGTGTTTGCCGAGGCCGGGGAAGCGGCGGTGAATGGCTGGCTGGCGGTGAATCTGGCTTTGGGTGGCAGTCTGACAATTCTTGAGTGAATCAACAGGCGCTTTCGCGAGCAGGCTCGCTCCCACATGGGAACGCATTACACAGGTGGGAGCGAGCCTGCTCGCGAATGGCTTGATAGCCATATATCCCTATCAGCAAAAAAATCGCCGACAAAACAAAAAACAATATTTGCTTTATTTGTACACAAAAGCATAATCCACTGCGTGCGAGTTCCTGACTACACGGTCAACAAATTCGCGTATGCCTCAAAGGGCCGCTGCCACCCCTCATGGGTCCGGCCCTGGAAATAACAATAAAACTCTTGAGGAGTACTCGCTGTGGAAAGCCGCAAATCCGAAGCACCGCCGCTCGAGCTCACGCCGCCATTACGCAATGGCCTGCTGGAGCGTCTGTTCAAACTCAGCTTGCATGGCACCACGGTGAAGACCGAGCTGATTGCCGGTCTGACAACCTTCATCACCATGGCTTACATCATCTTCGTCAACCCGAACATCATGGCCGATGCCGGCATCGATCACGGTGCAGCCTTCGTTGCCACCTGTATCGCCGCCGCATTGGGCTGCCTGTTGATGGGGCTGTACGCCAACTGGCCGGTCGGACTGGCACCGGGTATGGGCCTCAACGCCTTCTTCACCTACACCGTGGTCGGCACCATGGGCTACAACTGGGAAACCGCGCTCGGCGCGGTGTTTGTCTCGGGTGTGCTGTTCATGTTCCTGACCTTTTCGCGGATTCGCGAGTGGCTGCTCAACAGCATTCCGGTCAGCCTGCGTTTTGCGATGGGCGCCGGTGTCGGTCTGTTCCTCGGCCTGATCGGTCTGAAGACGGCGGGCATCGTTGTCGACAGCCCGGCAACGCTGATCAAGCTCGGCTCCCTGCGCGAACCCGGCCCGCTGCTCGCAGCGATCTGCTTTCTGATGATTGCCATCCTCAGTTACCACCGCGTGTTCGGCGCAATCCTCATCAGCATCATCACCGTCACTCTCGCCGGCTGGGGCCTGGACCTGGTGCACTACGAGGGCATCATGTCCGCGCCGCCGAGCCTGGCGCCGACCTGGATGGCAATGAACGTCGCTGGCGTGTTCAACGTCAGCATGATCAGCGTGGTGCTGGCCTTCCTGTTCGTGCACATGTTCGATACGGCCGGCACACTGATGGGCGTCGCCCAGCGCGCCAACCTCGTGGCGGCTGACGGGCGCATCGAAAACCTTTCCCGAGCAATGAAGGCTGACAGCGCATCCAGCGTATTCGGTGCCGTGGTCGGCGTGCCACCGGTTACCAGCTACGTGGAAAGTGCCGCTGGCGTGGCCGCTGGTGGTCGGACTGGTCTTACCGCCGTCACCGTGGGTGTGCTATTTATAGCGGCGATGTTTTTCGCCCCACTGGCTGGCATGATTCCCGCTTATGCCACGGCTGGCGCACTGATCTACGTAGCGATGCTGATGATGGGCGGCATGGCCCACATCGAATGGGACGAAGCGACCGATGCGATTCCGGCAATTGTCACGGCGATCATGATGCCGCTGACCTTCTCCGTCGCCGACGGCATCGCGCTGGGCTTCATCACCTATGTGGCGCTGAAGGCCGGCACCGGCAAGTACAAGGAAATCTCCGTCAGCCTGTGGGTGCTCTGCGCGATCTTTATCGCCAAGTTCATCTTCCTGTAAACGCTGCGCGGTTCATGCTTCAACCCAGCCTCACCCTCACCGGTGGGGCTTTTGTGCATTTCGATAACAACAAAGGAGCAAAGCGATGAGTCTGGAAACCTGGCTGCTGTTCAGTGGCGCTGCATTGGTGGTGATCCTGATCCCGGGGCCGCTGTCGTTGCTGATGATCAGCAACAGTCTCAATTACGGTTTGCGCCGCTCGTACCCGGCGTTCCTCGGTGGGGTGATCGCCTCGGTCTGCCTGCTCAGCGCTTCGGCACTCGGGCTTGGCGCCTTGCTGTTGGCATCGGAGCAGTTATTCAGCGCATTGAAAATCGTCGGCGCACTGTACCTGTTCTATCTCGCCTGGCAGAGCTGGCAGCAATCGCGCCAGCCATCGACGGGCGCCGAAGTCCCTGAAGCCGCACCGGTGCCGCGCTTTCGCACATTGTTCGGGCGTGCCTTCGTTCTGGGCGCAAGCAACCCGAAGGACATCCTGTTCTTTGCCGCATTTCTGCCGCAGTTCCTCAGCGCTAACCAACCTTTTCTGCCGCAACTGCTGATCATGATCGCGACCTGGGTGGTGCTCGACCTGTGCTGCAAGCTGGCCTACGGCCTGGGCGCTCATGGCGCAGCGCGGTATCTGCGCAGCGGCAAAGGCCAGAGCTGGTTCAACCGGATCAGTGCCGGGCTGTTTGGCGGTGCCGGCGCGGCCTCACTGCTCAGCAGTCACTGAATATTGATGTGCATAACCCTCCTGACTGAACGGATTCAAGTCAGGAGGGTGCTGTTTACAATTAACCATCTCGCGCCCACTCCCTAATCATTGACAAGCAATACACGGCAACAACCGCTTTATGTACAGCGTTCGAAAGAGCGCCTTAATATCCGCTCCAATTCGAAACAATAGCCAGAACAAGGAAGTTCTCATGGCCACTCTGATACAACAGGCATCCACTCAAACCGATCCTGCAATAGACCCAAACAATCAAAACGTTACAGACACGGTTGTTATTACGGATATGCGCTTCGAAAGCAACGAGCGCAAGCCTGCAACTATTGACGCGCCTGAAAGCTCATCCAAGCCGAACCAGTTGAACTTTGCCGACGAAATATTCGGACCTTTGCAAATAGGCGATATATCAATAACACGAGTCGCTCTTGACCACTTGGGAGCGACTGTCAACGGCAAACCCTTGAATGGTCGTAATACTTTTAGCCGCGTACTCAAACGTTCTTTTATCGATGCCCTGCAATTCGACCTTAACAAAGTCGAACACACGATAAAGACCACCACTGGCAGCGACACTTACTTGTTGCCGACCTTGTTGTTTGAAATGGCCAGTCACCGTCCTCTGACCGCACCGCCGCTGTTCAGCGAGCGTGTCAGCGATGACAGTGGTCCGGGTAGCTACCACCGCAAACTGATGAAACTCGCGAATGCCGCGCAGGCGCTCGACCTGCAGCATGTGCACCTGCCCAAACACCATCCGCGCTGGAAAACCCTGAGTAAAAGCTACGCAGCACTCGGCTCCAGCGTCGGCATCCAGGGCTTCGGGATTTTCATGGGCCTGCGCGGAGTCGTCGATGCGATCAAGGCCGACAACACCACGGAAATCGCGATAAACAGCCTGGGTATTGCATCCGAACTGGGCTCGATCGCTGTCGACGTAACCGTCAGTAAAATTGCCACCCAGATGCTCACCGCCGGACAACACGCCTACCGTGACTTCGCCAGGACGCGTATGGCAATCAGACTCGGGCGTTCGGGAGGCCTGCTCGGCGGCGCGCTGACGTTGCCTTTCGATATCTACACCGCCGTGCGGTCCATGAACGCTGCCGAGAACGCCACGGGCAAGGATGCGATGGATCACTACGTCAGTGCCGGCCTGAGTATTACCAGCGCAGCGATGACGGTGATCCTCGGCGCCGCAGCGATGGCCGGGTTTTCCCTGGCCGGTCCGGTGGGACTGGCTGCCGGTGCCATTCTCGCCATCGGATCGCAGGTCTACGGGGCGGTGCGCATCGTCGATGACATTGACGATTACATCGAACTTACCCTGGAGGAACGGTGGCGCACTGGCTGGTTTGCGTTCTGCATGAAGGATATCGATCAGGACGTTCAAGACCGCTATGTCAAAGCCAAGACCTTGTTGCAGCACTCGGTCAAGTTGAAGGCAGCGGCAAGGACACTGCTCGACGGCCCTCTCAAGGACACCACCGAAGCCATCGTCAATGGCCAATTCGAAGTTCGTCTGCGACCGACCCGGGTCTGGAAGCGCAACTGGTGGACCAAGCAGGATGCCTGGGAGTCGGCAAATGTCCCTGAGATAGTCGGCCTCGACGACAGCATCGATGCGCGCGAAGGCGTCACCCTGCAAACCCCCGGCGCGGAACTGGGCACAGCCGCTGACAACAAGAGCGTTCTGTGGCTGCTGACCGAGGGTCGGGACTCAGTCAAGGGCGTCGAGAAAAAACCGAATGTCTTTCATTACAAATCGGGAAAGAAAGAGCTGACCGGGGGCGAGAAAGATGATCGGTTCGTATTCGACAACGCGGCGGCCCTCCTCAAGCAAGGCGCGAATGTTGGTGAACACTCGGTACTGCGCGGCGGTGCAGGCAATGACACTCTGGTGCTCAGCGGCGTCCACTCGGGTTACCGCACTGATAAGACCGGCTATGACGTCGATCTGCCGGGCGGCACCCTTAAGGTCATCTCGCCCGATCAGTCTGCGGATAATGGCAGGAAACACACGCTGCACAGTTTGCTGGACAGTATCGAGAATATTGAAACCGTTGACAGCGCCGCCAGCGTAGTGACCGGCACAGCGCAAAACAACATTATCAAGGCACGCGGTAGCGACGTGATCGAAGCCGGCGCCGGAGACGATCAGATCCACTTGTTGCACAAAGACGCCAAAGCATCCGGAGAAGCAGGCGTCGATCAATATTTTATCGCCCATGCGCCCGGTCGCTTCTCGATCATCGAGGATGGCAAACAGCCAAGTTACATCCTCCTGAAATGGAAAAAAGACCTGATTGATTCCTGCAAGATCGAGGAAAACGACCTGCTCGTCATTTCCGGATTTGAATTCAATGACAGGTTGAAAAACATATTAACCATACGTGACGTTTATGAAAAAAAAAACAACGAACGAATATTGATCAACAACAACCTTACTTTCATCACCAGCGACGGTTTCTACTTCAGACTTGATCTACCCGAGAAAATCGCGGAAGGCGAGACAGCGGATCTCGCGGAAATAATCATCAAATTGGGTCAACCGCAACGACCGGTCATTGTCTACGCAGAGGAATGCTGGATCAGACATCATCAGGACGCAAGTTACTACTTGCCGCGTGCCAGTAACATGACCACTTTTTACTCGGTACCACGCTACGAGACAGTCAGCCGAATTTATCTTGACTACAGTAGTGACGAATTGACCAGGGCTGAAGCACACTTCTTCAGTTTCAAACCCAAGTCAAACCGACTGACAGCGGGTTGCCATCTCATCTATCACTTGGGCGACAAGCGGATCAAGTTGAATTATTTCTCCTGCGCCCGTAATGAGGATGATCACGACAACCTGACAAAAATCCTGCGGACCATGGCAGTTCGGCCCTTTTACCGTTATGTACTGATCTTCAAGGACGGTATTGCCATCAATGCCGGTCTCACGGATGAAACCGAAGCCCTTCCTGCTTTCACTGATTACGCTGTGCAAAGGGACTGGATTGTCGAGATGCCTTTGCCGCTCGCCCTTCGCTCGCGACGCTTCAGCTATGCCTTGCCGGAGAACAAGTCGCACGAAATGGGCAATCGCAACTGCTGCGCCACGCTCACCGCCCTGACCGTGCAAACCGCCATGGAAAGCCTTATCGGAGAAAGCGCCACGTATCTGATTCATCTCGTGGCCGACATGACCATCAAACTATCCACACCGGGTGCACTCGCGAGCTCGCCTGTGCGTCTGGCGAACTCTTCCACCTGGGAGCTCGATGCGACAAAACTCGGATCCGTTGCGATCAAACTCTCGAATAATCAATTATCCATTGGCACCTGCACTGTTTATCTGCCGGTGTATGAAAGCGAAGACTTGATCGATCAGATCCGGGTAATCACGGCGAACGGTATTGTTCATACGGTCGATCTGGTGTTTGACCGGGTCTATCAAGACGGCCTGGATGCGCGATTCTTTGAAGCCCCCGACGTGGCCGGAGCAATGCCTTCAGCACTCGCTCCGCTGGCCACCGATGTGGTGAAAGTCAGCAACGTGAACTGGATCTTCGATGAGCGAGCCGCACTGAGTTACAGCTTCGCCGCATTCGGCTGGGTATTGAGCGCCGATAACTCACGCGTTGAAGCGTCCGAGCTGCGAGTGGCGAATCGTTGCAGTCACCAATCCGGGATCTTTGCCCCCCCGCCACGGCTTAACGTCCCGCTGGCGTAACGCCGAAACCTTTCATCGATAGCGCCCTTGGCAACATTGCGTTTGGCCAGGCGCCTGCGCGCGCCTGCGCATTCACTTCATGAGTATCAGAAAATGGCTAAACCACCGAAAAAAGTATCTGTCACGACAAAAACCGATCTGCCTGAGGCTCCAGGTTCCAGTTCGCCGACGCCGCGCAACACTGTCGGTCTGCACATGCCGGACGCCCTTCTGCTGGGCATTGAGCCGACGCCAGGCCGGGCCACAGAAGCCTCGGCAGGGGTTGATCAAATGCCTGCGGTGGTCATTCACCAATTGGCACCGACAGTGGATGCTCCCGCCACGACTCGCCAGGTGGCCGCTTGGCCGCAAGACCGCGCAGACGAGTTGGTACCCTTGCCAGACCAGCGAGGTCTGTTCACTGGCCCGGATCAGCGAACGTACGCACAGATTGCTGACGAAGGGCGGTTCGTGGTCGAACAGGATTCGCACGGTAATTACCATTTGCCGCTGACCTTCGCACCCGGCGTAGCGGGCCTCGCCCTGGTTCGCAACGAAGGCCAGCCGAGCTGGAACATCCAGCGCCCTGACCGGCAATCGATCCGGCCCGCGACATCTACCGCAGATACCCCCACCTACCTGTCTCCATCGGACGTCAGCACGCTGACCAAACCCGAGCTGGCCACTGATGGCATTCGCTACAACAAGCTCAAGCAGACCTTTGTCACTACGCTGGACGGTACGGTCATGGTGCGCAAAAACAAGGATGGCGAATATCAGCAGGCGTTTGCGACAAGCCGTGATGCACCGGAGATTTTCTTCGAGCAGATCGCAGGAACCGTGTTCTGGCGGCAAAAAGCCTCTGGTCCCCAGCAGGCAGAACCCTCGTCATCCAGCCGGCAGCCGATCGTTCAGGCCGAAGAGCCCATCGCCGGCCCGAGCAAACGACCACGGCTGGACGAGGCAATCGATGCGTCAACACAACCAACAGCCAGCGTACAGGACCAGCAGTCTGCGTATTCCTGGTTGCCCTGGGGCTATTTGAACAAGCCTGCGGGGATCGAATCGGTGCAGCTTGGCTGGCTGCATTATCCCATTGTGCCGGTTGGCTCAAACCCGGCGCCCAGAGTATTTTTCGTGGTTCATCCTGAGTTCAGGCCGACGCACTTTGAAGCGTTCGAGACCATGCTGACCCATGCCCCTGCCCTGCAACCTGTGGCAACGTTTCGGATCGGCAGCGATCCGGGCGAAATACACCCGGGAAAACGCTTTTTCGACGCGCCGATCACCCAGTCGGTGGCGCGTGCCTTCCCCGACTTTTCTGACGCCACCGCGCGCGCCGTGGCCAGACGGCTATTTGAACTGGCCGATCACTCACCGACGATCACCGGCACCGGGCTGGTCAACATTCAGGCTGCACTGCATCAATGGCAGCAACGGACAGTTCCCACGACGCCGACGCTGACCATGGCCGACCCGATGAACATGCTGGCGGTGGCACCGGACATTGACCTCGGTGGCAAGCGACTGATTCCGATGCCTTCCCGGGTCGACAGCGAGTTGCAACGCCTGAGCTTCGACCCCCAGCGTTTTCCACTGGCCTGGAATCACTACTCAACCTATCCCTCGGACCTCAACCTGAGGCGACTGATAGGTTCGTTGCTGGTTAACAGCGGCTACGAATTATTCCCGCTGACGTACGAACATCGCATGCCGACGCTGGTGTTCAGACGAGCCCACCACGATCAGATTTTCTTCCTCAAACTGGGAGCGGTCGACCAGGCAGGTCTGACGCATGTGCCCGGCAATGAGCTGACCGAACCGAGCGCGCCGGCCCGAATTGGCCAGGCCGCCTTCAAAGCGCTGACCGAGGCCGCCGCGCAAAACAGAGTGGTGTGGCTGATCGGCGGAGTGTTGAGGGTTGCCGGCAAGCCCGACTCGGTATTCATCATCCGCGAGCGCTGAGCATGGCGCTCGGTCGCCGGTTTCGAGGCATCTTGCGAGCATAAAAAAAGCCCGCAGTGTGAGCGGGCGAAAGACCAAAGAAGCTATATGCGCAGTCGCTTCCCGGTGGGGGCAGCTGCTTGGGGGTCAGCTGCCCCGATACGTGGAATAGCTGTAAGGCGAAATCAGTAGAGGCACGTGATAGTGGTCCTGCTCGGCAGAGATGCCGAAACGCAAGACCACCACGTCCAGAAATGCCGGCTCGGGCAGTTGTACACCGCGGGCGCGGTAGTAATCGCCGGCGTGGAACTGCACCTGATACACGCCGGTGCGATAATCGTCGCCTTGCAGCAACGGTGCATCGACCCGGCCATCGCTGTTGGTTGTCGCACTGGCGACCAATTCCAGGTGCGATCCTTCAACGCGGTACAGCTCGACCTTGATCGAGCTGCCCGGGCAACCGTGTGCAGCGTCCAAAACGTGTGTTGTCAAACGTCCCATTGATTCTGCGCGCCTGGCCGCTACAAGCAGTCAGACTTCGCGCCTCCCGAAGTCAGTTGAAAAGGAGACCGCACCGTTTCAGAGCACGAAACGCTGCGGCGAGCGACTGATTAAGACACTTTTCAAAAAAATTGTACACAATAAAAACGACATTTTTCGCTTCACCCCCGCCATCCGGGCCTTTATCGCCAATCTGCAGGCAAAGCGCCTGATCATTGCACCTTCTATTCATTAGCTGACTGGTCAGGCAGGTTTCTTGCAGGCTGCAACCGTTAACAGTAAAAGATGACGGCCGGTGAAAAATGCGAAAATTCAGGCTTACAAAATGTAAATAAAGTTGTATACAATCAGCCCATCGCTGTGACGCCAGCCTGCCAGGCCGCCACACCAATCTGTCAACGTACAAGAAGGAAGACTGCAGTGAGCGCTGACTACCCACGCGACCTGATCGGTTACGGCAGTAACCCTCCTCACCCACACTGGCCGGGCAATGCCCGGATCGCCCTGTCCTTCGTACTCAATTACGAAGAAGGTGGCGAGCGCAATATTCTGCACGGCGACAAGGAATCCGAAGCCTTCCTGTCCGAAATGGTCGCCGCTCAGCCGCTGCAAGGCGCGCGCAACATGAGCATGGAATCGCTTTACGAGTATGGCAGCCGTGCCGGCGTCTGGCGGATTCTGAAGCTGTTCAAGGAATTCGATATTCCGCTGACCATCTTCGCCGTGGCCATGGCCGCCCAGCGTCACCCGGATGTGATCCGGGCGATGGTCGAAGCCGGCCACGAGATCTGCAGCCATGGCTACCGCTGGATCGACTATCAGTACATGGATGAAGCACAGGAACGCGAGCACATGCTCGAAGCGATCCGCAT
The DNA here is from genome assembly GCF_058245595.1 of Pseudomonas sp. UF-293. Taxonomy (NCBI): domain Bacteria; kingdom Pseudomonadati; phylum Pseudomonadota; class Gammaproteobacteria; order Pseudomonadales; family Pseudomonadaceae; genus Pseudomonas; species Pseudomonas sp. UF-293. The sequence goes on from NZ_JBSICA010000020.1 coordinate 83,908, forward strand.
CCTCACCGAACTGACCGGCGAACGTCCGCTGGGCTGGTACACCGGTCGCACCGGGCCGAACACCCGTCGACTGGTGATGGAAGAAGGCGGTTTCCTCTACGACTGCGACACCTACGACGACGACCTGCCCTACTGGGAACCGAACAACCCGACCGGCAAGCCGCATCTGGTGATCCCCTACACCCTCGACACCAACGACATGCGCTTCACGCAAGTGCAGGGTTTCAACAAGGGTGACGATTTCTTCGAATACCTCAAAGACGCGTTCGACGTGCTTTACGCCGAAGGTGCCGAAGCGCCGAAGATGCTGTCGATCGGTCTGCACTGCCGCCTGATCGGCCGCCCTGGTCGCCTCGCTTCGCTCAAGCGCTTTATCGAATACGCCAAAAGTCATGAACAGGTGTGGTTCAGCCGTCGCGTCGACATCGCGCGCCACTGGCAGCAAACCCACCCGTACCAAGGGACTGCAAAATGAGCCGTTTTCAAACCCTGCAACCGTCGACCCTGAGCCGCGACGCTTTCGTCAAAGCTTTCGCCGACATCTACGAACATTCGCCATGGGTGGCCGAAAAGGCCTACGACCTCGGTGCGGACGCTTCGATCGACGAGATCGAAACCCTGCACCAGCGCATGAGCGATATCCTGTTGAGCGCCGATCATGCCAGCCAGCTGGCCCTGATCAACGCTCACCCGGACCTGGCCGGCAAAGCTGCCGTCCAGGGCCAACTGACCGAAGCCAGCACCAATGAACAGGCTGGCGCCGGTATTCACCAATGCACGGCCGAAGAGTTCCAGCGCTTCACCGAGCTGAACGACGCCTACAAGGCCAAGTTCAAGTTTCCCTTCATCATGGCGGTAAAAGGCAGCAACCGGCATCAGATCCTCGCGGCGTTCGAAACGCGCATCAACAACTCGGTGGAAGCCGAATTCAAATGCGCGCTGGCGGAGATCAACAAGATTGCCCTGTTCCGTTTACTGACTCTTTAGCAAGCTTGGCCCGAGCGTGAATGAACGCGCAAACGCCCAGGGCCCTGCAAGCATCCCCAGCCAACTTATCAAAGGCAGACAAGAAGAATGAAAGCTTACGCCGTACCTTTCGAAAAATACGTCAACCTGGCCGACGCCCGTCTGGGCACCAAAATCATCTCGGTCACCGATGACTGGTTCGCAGACGCCAATCGTCTGTTCCAACCGACCCCGGCCGTATGGAAGGAGGGCGTGTTCGATGACAACGGCAAGTGGATGGACGGCTGGGAGTCGCGCCGCAAGCGCTTCGAAGGTTACGACAGCGCGGTGATCCGTCTGGGCGTACCGGGCTCGATCAAAGGCGTGGACATCGACACTTCATTCTTCACCGGCAACTATCCGCCCTCGGCCTCGCTGGAAGCGTGCTTCCTGGCCTCGGGCGAGCCGGATGAAAACACCCAGTGGACCGAAGTGCTGTCGGCCGTCGAGCTGCAGGGCAACAGCCACCACTACCACGAAATCAGCAACGACAAAGCGTTCAGCCACCTGCGCTTCAATATCTACCCGGACGGCGGTGTGGCTCGTCTGCGCGTGTACGGTATTCCATTCCGCGACTGGTCCGCGGTTGGCGACAACGAGCAGGTCGATCTGGCTGCAGCCCTCAACGGTGGCCGCGCCCTCGCCTGCTCCGACGAACACTTTGGCCGCATGAGCAACATCCTCAACCCAGGCCGTGGCATCAACATGGGCGACGGCTGGGAAACCGCGCGTCGTCGCACGCCGGGCAATGACTGGGTAATCGTCGCCCTGGGTCATCCGGGCGAGATCGAGAAGATCGTCGTCGACACCCTGCACTTCAAAGGCAACTACCCGGACACCTGCTCGATTCAGGGCGCGTTCGTGAAAGGCGGGACTGACAGCCAGATCGAAACCCAGTCGCTGTTCTGGCGCGAACTGCTGCCAAGCCAGAAGCTGGAAATGCACGCCGAGCACACTTTTGTCGAGCAGATCAAGGCACTCGGCCCGATCACCCACATCCGCCTGAACGTGTTCCCGGATGGTGGCGTGAGTCGCCTGCGTGTACTCGGTAAGGTCGCTAAATAAGGTTGAACCCATTCGCGAGCAGGCTCGCTCCCACAGGGGATAGCATTCCAAAGGTGGGAGCGAGCCTGCTCGCGAAAGCGTCAGAACCAACAAAACAGAATTCGGACAAGAAGAACAGCATGCGCACACTACAGATTGAACCGCTGACCAAAGAAGCCTTCGCCCCTTTCGGTGACGTGATCGAAACCGACGGCAGCGATCACTTCATGATCAACAACGGTTCGACCATGCGCTTCCACAAACTGGCGACGGTCGAAACCGCTACGCCTGAGGACAACGCAATCATCAGCATTTTCCGCGCCGACGCGCAGGACATGCCGCTGACCGTTTGCATGCTGGAACGCCATCCGCTGGGCAGCCAGGCTTTCATTCCGCTGCTCGGCAACCCCTTTCTGATCGTGGTCGCGCCAGTTGGCGATGCACCTGTATCAGGCTTGGTCCGCGCCTTCGTCACCAACGGCAGGCAGGGCATCAATTACCATCGCGGCGTCTGGCACCACCCGGTGCTGACGATCGAAAAGCGGGATGACTTCCTGGTGGTTGATCGCAGTGGCACAGGCAATAACTGCGATGAGCATTTTTTCAAAGAGGATGAGCGGTTGATCCTCGCCCCCCACCAATAAGAGAAGGTCTGATCACTCGACAACAAGAGTGACAGGCGAGAGGTAAAGACTGTGGAAGCACATCTGTTGGAATGGCTGAACCTGAGCGTGCGCTGGGTTCACATGATCACTGGCGTGGCCTGGATCGGCGCGTCGTTCTACTTCGTCTGGCTGGAGAACAACCTCAACCGCGTCAACCCGAAAACCGGTCTGGCCGGTGATTTGTGGGCGATCCACGGCGGCGGCATCTACCACCTGGAAAAATACAAACTGGCCCCACCGTCCATGCCGGACAACCTGCACTGGTTCAAATGGGAAGCCTACTTCACCTGGATGTCGGGGATCGCGCTGCTGTGCGTGGTGTTCTACTCCAATCCGGTGCTCTACCTCGTGGCACCCGGCAGCGGCCTCAGCGGTCCCGAAGGCGTGGCCATCGGTATCGGCTCGCTGATCGTCGGCTGGTTCGTCTACGACTTCCTCTGCGATTCGGCCCTGGGCAAGAAACCCGCCCTGCTCGGCTTCATCCTGTTCGTGCTGATCATTGCCGCCGCCTATGGCTTCAGCAAAGTGTTCAGCGGGCGTGGTGCGTACCTGCACGTCGGCGCGATTATCGGCACCATCATGGTCGGCAACGTGTTCCGCATCATCATGCCGGCGCAACGGGCACTGGTCGCGGCGATCGCCGAAAACCGCACGCCTGATCCGGCCCTGCCGGCCAAGGGTCTGCTGCGGTCGCGTCACAACAACTACTTCACCCTGCCGGTGCTGTTCATCATGATCAGCAACCACTTTCCGAGCACTTACGGCAGCCAGTACAACTGGTTGATCCTGGCCGGGATCGCGGTATTGGCGGTGTTGGTGCGTCACTACTTCAACACCCGTCACGACAGCCACAAGTTTGCCTGGACCCTGCCGGTGGCAGCGGTGGGCATGATCTGCCTGGCCTATGTCACTGGCCCGGCGCCGATGTCGAACGCACCTGAAGTGGCGAAAGCACCGGCGAAAATCGAGTACCAACCGCTGCCGGAAACGGCACTGGGCGGTGGCGCGAAACCGGCCGAAGCGGCGCAACCTGCGGCACCCGCAGCCCCTGCGGCGGCACCCGCGCAAGCCTCGAATGCCGGTCCCGGTTTCGACAAAGTGCACAACGTGATTCAAGAGCGTTGCACAGTGTGCCATTCGTCCAAGCCGACCAGTCCGTTGTTCAGCGCAGCCCCGGCCGGTGTGATGTTCGACACCCCCGAGCAGATCCGCCAGAACGCCGCGCGCATTCAGGCGCAAGCCATCACCACGCAGATCATGCCACTGGGCAACATCACCCAGATGACCCAGCAGGAACGTGACCTGATCGGTGCCTGGATTGCCCAGGGAGCGCAGACCAACTAATCGTTAAAAGCATCGCGAGCAGGCTCACGCCTACAGAGATCCTGTGGGAGCGAGCCTGCTCGCGAATAGCCGCCGCAACGCGGTCCCCCTGATGCAAAGAAACAGCTGCAAGCAACCCGGCAGCTGTTAATCACAAGAATAAAAAAGATCCGAGGTGTTGCATGTCCGAGCTGTCCAAAGCGCGCATCCCCGACGCACCCGCCATTCAGCGTTTGCCCCTTTTGCAACTGATCCTGGTCGGTCTGCAACATGTTCTGCTGATGTACGGCGGTGCCATCGCGGTGCCGCTGATCATCGGACAGGCCGCTGGCCTGAGTCGTGAAGAAATCGCCTTCCTGATCAACGCCGACCTGCTCGTCGCCGGCATCGCCACTATCGTGCAATCGCTCGGCATCGGCCCGATGGGCATTCGCATGCCGGTGATGATGGGCGCCAGTTTCGCCGCAGTCGGCAGCATGGTGGCCATGGCCGGCATGCCCGGCATCGGCCTGCAAGGCATCTTCGGTGCGACGATCGCCGCCGGGTTCTTCGGCATGCTGATCGCGCCGTTCATGTCCAAGGTCGTGCGCTTCTTCCCGCCGCTGGTGACCGGCACGGTCATCACCTCGATCGGTTTATCGTTGTTTCCCGTGGCCGTGAACTGGGCTGGTGGCGGGGTCGACGCCGCGCAATTCGGTTCACCGATCTATCTGGCCATCGCCGCGCTGGTGCTGGCGACCATCCTCCTGGTGCACCGCTTCATGCGCGGATTCTGGGTCAACATTTCGGTGTTGATCGGCATGTGCCTGGGCTACGTGCTGTGCGGCGTGATCGGCATGGTCGACCTCAGCGGCATGGCCAACGCACCATGGATTCAATTCGTTACGCCGCTGCATTTCGGCATGCCGAAATTCGAATTGGCGCCGATCCTGTCGATGTGTCTGGTGGTGGTGATCATCTTCGTCGAGTCCACCGGGATGTTCCTCGCGCTGGGCAAGATCACCGGCCAGGAAGTCTGCCCGCGCATGCTCCGTCGCGGCTTGCTGTGCGATGCCGGCGCGTCGTTCTTCGCCGGCTTCTTCAACACCTTCACTCACTCCTCGTTCGCGCAGAACATCGGTCTGGTGCAGATGACCGGCGTGCGCTGCCGTTCGGTGACCATCGTTGCCGGCGGTCTGCTGATCGTCCTCAGCCTGTTGCCGAAAGCGGCATTTCTGGTGGCGTCGATTCCACCGGCGGTGCTGGGCGGCGCGGCGATTGCGATGTTCGGCATGGTCGCCGCGACTGGCATCAAGATCCTCCAAGAGGCGGATATCGGTGACCGCCGCAATCAGTTGCTGGTCGCGGTGAGCATCGGCATGGGCCTGATCCCGGTGGTGCGTCCGGAGTTCTTCGCCCACCTGCCGCTGTGGATGAGCCCGATCACCCACAGCGGCATCGCCATGGCCACCCTCAGCGCGCTGACCCTGAACCTGCTGTTCAACATCCTCGGCGGCAAGGAGCGTGCGGCGATCAACGATTGCCATGCTCACTGATTGAAACCACCACACCACCTGTGGGAGCGAGCCTGCTCGCGAAAGCGCTGTGTCATTCAACATTGATGGCGACTGACACAACCGCTTTCGCGAGCAGGCTCGCTCCCACAGGGACTACGCAACTGCTTGTGCCTCAGACAATAAAAACAACAGGGAGCAACAGATGATCCGCACGCAAAGCAACGTTCTGTTGAGTGGCGGCCTGCTGGCCGCGAGTCAGGCCATGGCCGGCGATCTGCTGCTGTGGCAGAGCAACAGCCTCAGCTATCTGTACGGCAAGAACTTCGCGATCAACCCGTCATATCAGCAGACGGTGACCTTCGAGCACGCCGACAAGTGGAAGTACGGCGACAACTTTCTGTTCGTCGACAAGATCTTCTACAACGGCAAGGAAGACCCGAACAAAGGCCCGCACACCTTCTACGGCGAATTCACCCCGCGCCTGTCCTTCGGCAAGATTCTTGATCGCAAGATCGAGTTCGGCCCGATCAAGGACGTCCTGCTGGCGATGACCTACGAGTACGGCGAAGGCGAAAGCGAGGCCTACCTGATCGGCCCCGGCTTCGATCTGAAAGTGCCCGGTTTCAATTACGTCACCCTGAACATTTTCCGCCGCCAGACCGAAGGCCCGCGCCCCGGCGATGGTGTTTGGCAGATCACGCCTGCGTGGTCCTACAGCTTTGCGCTGGGCAATTCCGATGTATTGATCGACGGCTACCTCGACTGGGTCGTCGACAACGACGAAAACTCGCGCGGCACCTACCACGCCAACCTGCACATCAATCCGCAGATCAAGTACGACCTCGGCAAAGCCTTGGGCTGGAGCCAGAAGCAGGTGTACGTCGGCACCGAGTACAGCTACTGGAAGAACAAATACGGCATCGAAAACAGCCACTCGTTCGACACCAACCAGAACACCGCCAGCCTGCTGCTGAAGGTGCACTTCTGAGATGGCCCGCAACCGTGCGCCATGCCTGCCGTCGGTGCTCTGTTGCGGGGCACTTGAGCCTTGGCCGAGGAGTCAGTATTCTCCGCGGCCTTCCGAATTCGCTCTAAAAAAAAGCCCGAATTCAATTTCTGACCGAAAAGCCAACTTATCCCGGCTGCGGTCAGTCCTGAGGCATTCCGAAAACACGCTCGTCGACTGTTTTTCAGCAGCCGAACGGGCGTTTTTTGGTTTTTCGAAAGCCTTGGCGCAGCTTTTGCTACCAGCATTGAAAGCTGACCGATCGGATGAAATTTGCGGTACGAAAAAAGGCGCCACATCAGAGCGCCGATCTTAAAAAAATAACGTGGAACACCTACTTTGGGAGCAACCGAATGAAACGTATGTGCACCAGCCTGATGCTGGCCGGATCGATGTTCGCCGGCGGCCAGGCGATGGCCGAAGGCCTGCTGCAGTGGCAGAACAACAGCCTGACCTACCTGTATGGCAAGGACTTCCAGGTCAACCCGCGCATTCAGCAGACCGTGACCTTCGAGCACGCCGATGCCTGGAAGTATGGGGACAACTTCCTGTTTATCGACAAGATCTTCTACAACGGCAAGGATGATGGCGGCGTCGGCTCCAACACCTACTATGGCGAGCTCAGCCCGCGCCTGTCGTTCGGCAAGATCTTCGATCAGAAACTGGCCTTCGGCCCGGTGACCGACGTGTTGCTGGCCATGACCTACGAGTTCGGTGAAGGCGATACCGAGTCGTACCTGATCGGTCCGGGCTTCGACCTGGCCATTCCGGGCTTCGACTACTTCCAGCTGAACTTCTACCAGCGTCACACCCAGGGCGCGCGCGCCGGTGACAATGTCTGGCAGATCACCCCGGTGTGGTCCTACACCATCCCGGTGGGCAAATCGAACATCCTCATCGATGGCTTCATGGACTGGGTGGTCGACAACGACTCCAACTCCAAAGGCGACTACCACGCCAACCTGCACTTCAACCCGCAGGTCAAATACGACCTGGGCAAGGCGCTGAATTTCGGCGAGAAGCAGTTGTATGTCGGTGTGGAGTACGACTACTGGTCGGACAAGTACGGCATCAAGGACAGCCAGTACTTCAAGACCGATCAGAGCACCACGAGCTTCCTGGTCAAGTTCCACTTCTGACCCTAAAAGCTTCGCGAGCAGGCTCGCTCCCACATTTAGACCGAGTTCAAATGTGGGAGCGAGCCTGCTCGCGAAGGCCTCACCGCAGATTTCAGGCAGGAGCCACCGCTTCAGATAGCCGCAAAAACCGGCACAGCTCCTCGCGCTTGGCCAGCGCATCCCGCCGCCCCAACTCGATCAACTCGCTGCAATACCCCGCCTCGAACAGCAGATAACTGAGCACCCCCGCCCCACTCGTCTTCGTCGCACCCGGCCCACGCAGAAACAGGCGCAACGCCGCCGGTAACTCCTGACGATGGCGCGCGGCGATTTCGTCGATCGGCTGGCTTGGCGCAATCACCAGCACTTCAACCGGCGCCACACCCAGCGCGCGGGTCGGCGTGCCGGCCGGGAGCAAATGGCTGAACTGATTCAGACGCTGCAGCAACTCGATATCGCTCTCCAGACTGTCGATGAACGTGCTGTTGAGCATGTGCCCGCCGATCTGCGCCAGCGTCGGTTGCTGGCCGCTGTAGGCGCGCTCCAGCGGCTGCTGCGGATCGACGCCGCGCGGGTTGCCGCTGACGCCTACCACCAGCACGCGACTGGCACCCAGATGCAGCGCCGGGCTGATCGGTGCCGACTGACGCACCGCGCCGTCACCGAAATATTCCTCAGCGATTTTCACCGGCGCGAACAACAGCGGAATCGCCGAACTGGCCAGCAGGTGATCGATCGACAATTGCGTCGGCACGCCAATGCGGCGGTGCCGCAGCCAGGGGTCGATGGTGCCGCCGCCCTGATAGAACGTCACCGCTTGCCCCGACTCGTAGCCGAATGCGGTCACCGCCACCGCATGCAATTGCTTGCGCGCGATGGATTCGGCGATGCCAGGCAGGTGCAGTTTTTCCTCGAGCAGCTCGCGCAGCGGCGAACTGTTGAGCAGTGCCACCGGCATCTGCCGACCGAGGCCGAGCAGGCTGTGGCTGACGAAACGGCTGGCCTGATGGATCACGCCCGGCCAGTCGCTACGCAGCACGCGGTGACTGCGAAAGCCCTGCCAGAACTGGGTCAGGCGTTCGATGGCAGCACGAAAGTCGGTGGCGCCACTGGCCAGGCTGACCGCATTGATCGCCCCGGCCGAGGTGCCGACGATCACCGGAAACGGATTGTCCGCGCCCACCGGCAGCAACTCGGCAATCGCCGCCAGCACCCCGACCTGATAAGCCGCCCGAGCCCCGCCGCCGGAAAGAATTAAACCTGTAACCGGTTCAGCAGGACTCATCGCCACACTCCAGAGTGCTTGTCAGATCGGGTAATCAACGACGCTTGGGATAAAGCTTCGGCTCACCGGGCGGGCGACTCTTGAAGCGCCGATGCGCCCACAGATATTGCTCGGGACAGGCACGCAAAGCGCTCTCGACCCACTGATTGATGCGGATGCAATCGGCCTCTTCGCTCTCGCCGGGGAAGTCTTCCAGCGGCGGATGGATCACCAGGCGATAACCACTGCCGTCGGCCAGACGTTCCTGAGTGAACGGCACCACCAACGCTTTGCCCAGCCGTGCAAACTTGGTCGTCGCAGTGACGGTGGCGGCCTGAATGCCGAACAGCGGCACGAAAATGCTCTGCTTGGCGCCGTAATCCTGATCCGGCGCATACCAGATCGCCCGTCCCGAGCGCAGCAGTTTGAGCATGCCGCGCACGTCATCGCGCTCCACCGCCAGCGAATCCAGATTGTGCCGCTCGCGGCCACGGCGCTGGACGAAGTCGAACAAGGGATTTTTGTGTTCGCGGTACATGCCGTCGATGGTGTGCTGCTGGCCGAGCAGCGCCGCGCCGATTTCCAGGGTAGTGAAATGCGCGGCCATGAGGATCACGCCTTTGCCTTCACGCTGGGCCTTCTGCAGATGTTCAAGGCCTTCGACGTGGGCCAGTTTCGCCAGACGCTCGCGCGACCACCACCAGCTCATCGCCATTTCAAAAAAGGCAATGCCGGTGGAGGCGAAGTTTTCTTTGAGCAGGCGTTTGCGCTCGGCGGCGGATTTTTCCGGGAAGCACATTTCCAGATTGCGCCGGGCGATGGTTCGCCGGTCGCTGGCGACGCGATACATCAACGCGCCCAAAACTCGACCGATGGTCAGCAGCGCCGGATACGGCAACTGCACGATCAGCCACAAAAGCCCCAGGCCGCACCAGAGCGGCCAGAAGCGCGGAGCAAGATATGCTTTTCGAAAACGCGGGCGATCCATTAAAGCTTCCGTAAATACAGTGGCCGCGCATTCTACATCGTTCGACCCGGCTTGCGGCTCGCGGGCGTTCTCGTTATAAGTCTCGGCACTTTTAGTGACAAGCCGTTGTATGCCGACATGAGCCAAACCGACCCGTTAGACCAAGATCCCGTATTCCAGCTCAAGGGCAGCATGCTGGCCATCACTGTGCTGGAACTGGCCCGTAACGACCTCGAAAGCCTCGATCGGCAATTGGCCGCCAAAGTCGCCCAGGCGCCGAATTTTTTCAGCAATGCACCGCTGGTTCTGGCGCTGGACAAACTGCCGCCGAACCAGGGCGCGGTTGACCTGCCGGGGCTGATGCGCGTCTGCCGCCAACACGGCCTGCGTACCCTGGCCATTCGCGCCAGCCGCATCGAAGACATCGCCGCTGCCATCGCCATCGACATCCCCGTGCTACCGCCCTCCGGTGCCCGCGAGCGTCCGCTCGAAACACCGGAAGCCGAAGTCAAAAAGAAGCCGGAAAAACCCCCTGAGCCGACCGTCAAACCGACCCGCGTTATCACCACGCCAGTACGTGGTGGCCAACAGATATATGCCCAGGGTGGCGATCTGGTCGTGGTCTCATCGGTCAGTCCGGGGGCGGAACTTCTCGCCGATGGCAACATCCATGTATACGGCCCGATGCGCGGCCGTGCACTGGCCGGCGTCAAAGGTGACACCAAGGCACGGATTTTCTGTCAGCAATTGAGCGCTGAACTGATCTCCATCGCCGGTCATTACAAGGTCTCCGAGGATTTGCGTCGTGATCCGATGTGGGGCTCGGGCGTCCAGGTCAGCCTGTCAGGCGACGTGTTGAACATCATTCGGCTTTAACGGATACTGCCGCATTTTCCAAGCATCTCTAAAACGTAGCGAAAACGGCTCAAACGAAGTAGGAAAAAGGCCCAAAGCCAAATTCCAGCCAAGGCTGTCCGACTGCAGTAGTTTTCAAGAGATGTTTTTCAGGGGCTGAACAGTCCTTCTTCCTTAGGGGTGAAACACCTTGGCCAAGATTCTCGTGGTTACATCCGGCAAGGGTGGTGTGGGTAAGACCACCACCAGCGCCGCTATCGGTACCGGTCTCGCTCTGCGCGGCCACAAAACAGTAATCGTCGACTTCGACGTGGGCTTGCGTAACCTCGACCTGATCATGGGTTGCGAGCGCCGCGTGGTGTATGACTTCGTCAACGTGGTAAACGGCGAAGCCAACCTGCAACAGGCACTGATCAAAGACAAGCGCCTGGAAAACCTCTACGTACTGGCGGCCAGCCAGACCCGCGACAAAGACGCGCTGACCGTCGAAGGCGTGGAAAAAGTCCTGATGGAGCTCAAGGAACAATTCGAGTTCGTCGTCTGCGATTCCCCGGCGGGCATCGAGAAAGGTGCGCACCTGGCCATGTACTTCGCTGACGAAGCGATCGTCGTGACCAACCCGGAAGTGTCCTCGGTACGTGACTCGGACCGCATGCTCGGCCTGCTGGCAAGCAAATCGCGCCGCGCCGAACGTGGCGAAGACCCGATCAAGGAACACCTGCTGATCACCCGCTACCACCCGGAGCGTGTTGAGAAGGGCGAGATGCTCGGCGTTGAAGACGTCAAGGAAATCCTCTCGGTGACCCTGCTCGGCGTGATCCCGGAATCCCAGGCGGTGCTCAAGGCTTCCAACCAGGGCGTGCCAGTGATTCTCGACGACCAGAGCGATGCCGGTCAGGCTTACAGCGATACCGTCGACCGCCTGCTGGGCAAAGAAAAAGCCCACCGATTCCTCGATGTCGAGAAGAAGGGATTCTTCGAGCGCCTGTTTGGAGGTAGGTAATGAACCTTTTTGACTTCTTTCGTGCCAACAAAAAGCCAAGTACCGCCTCGGTAGCGAAAGAGCGTCTACAGATCATCGTGGCGCATGAGCGCGGCCAGCGCAGCACGCCGGATTACCTGCCAGCCTTGCAGAAGGAACTGGTCGACGTGATCCGCAAGTACGTCAATATCGGCAACGACGACGTACATGTTGCACTGGAAAGCCAGGGCAGTTGCTCGATTCTGGAACTCAACATCACCCTGCCCGATCGCTGAGTCGATTTGGCAGTCGCTACGGCGGCTCGGACTGTTGATGCTCGTGTAGGAGCTGCCGAAGGCTGCGATCTTTTGATCTTCAAAGTCAAAAGA
>NZ_JBSICA010000021.1:0-92779 GCF_058245595.1 Pseudomonas sp. UF-293
CCGTTTCGACTGCGCCGGAAGTGGGGCGAATTATAGACCTCTGGAATCTGCCGTCAACCGTTAATTTCGCTTTTCTTGCAGATTCTGCTTTTTACCCAGTAAACGCGGGATTCGTCTCATCACCGGCGGTAGACGAAGCAGCAAAAGCACACCACCTATAAAGGCATAAATCGCCCACTCCTCCAGATCAGCCCGCACGATCCAAAGCATATGCAGCAAACCCAGCCCAAGTATCACGTAAACCAAGCGATGCAGCTTCTTCCAGCGAGCACCCAAACGACGCTGACTATAACGATTCGACGTCACTGCCAGTATCAGCAATCCGAGAAAGCCGAGTGCACCGACAATGATGTACGGTCGCTTACGTAGCTCAACGCCCAATTGTGACCAGTCGAACCCAAGGATAAACGCCATATAGCTGAACAGATGCAGTGTCACGTAAGCAAAACACCACAGCCCCAGCTGCCGGCGCACTGCAATCCATCCCGCCCAGCCGCTCAGCTTTTGCAGCGGCGTCATGCTCAGCGTGATCAACAGCAACACCAGCGTGCCAAGCCCGAGACGATCAACCAGTACCTTGCCCGGATCAGGCCCGAGCAGATCGGCGAAAGCCTGATAGAACCACAGCAATGGCCAGACCGCCGCAGCAACGAAAACGCCCACTCGCCAGAACGGATAGCGCATCAGTAGTTCTTCCGCAGATCGAGCCCTGTATATAAAGAAGCGACTTCATCCGAGTAGCCGTTGAACATCTGCGTATCGCGCACATTCGGTTTGAACAGACTGTTCGGCAAGCGCCGTTCGCGCGCCTGAGTCCAGCGTGGATGGTCGACGGTAGGATTCACATTCGCATAGAAGCCATACTCGTCCGCAGCGATGCTTTGCCAGGTGGTCTTCGGCTGCTCGCTAACCAGACTGATGCGCACGATGGACTTAACGCTTTTAAAGCCGTACTTCCATGGCACCACCAGACGCAAAGGCGCGCCGTTCTGGTTCGGCAGTTCGCGGCCATACATGCCCACCGCGAGGATCGCCAAAGGATTCATCGCCTCGTCCAGACGCAAGCCTTCGACATACGGCCAGTCGATCAGGGCAAAACCGGAACGCTGGCCGGGCATGCTCTTGGGATCCTGCAGCGTTTCGAAGCGGATGTACTTGGCCTTGGAAGTCGGCTCGACCTGCTTGAGCAAGGCCGAGATGGGAAAGCCGATCCAGGGAATGACCATCGACCATGCCTCGACGCAGCGCAGACGATAGATGCGCTCCTCCAGCTGATACGGCTTCATGAAGTCTTCCAGCGCGTAACGCCCCGGCTTACCCACCTCCCCGTCTATCACCACGCTCCAGGGTTCGGTTTTCAGGTCGCCAGCATTCGAAGCCGGATCGCCCTTGCCGGTACCGAACTCATAAAAGTTGTTGTAGTGCGTGGCGTCTTTATAAGGCGTGATCGCCTCGTCTTTGACGTTGACCGCACCCCATTGAGTAGAAGGAAGCTTTTCGGCAAACCAGGCCGGAGCCTTGCCGGATTCGACGTCAGAGTAGCGCGGGGCATCAGCTGCACTGGCCCAGCGTGGCAGGCTGCTCACGGCGATACCGGCAGCAGTGGCGCCGAGCAATTGGCGACGGGAGAGATAAATGGCTTCAGGCGTGACATCCGACTCATGGCAGTCGGATGCTTTGGGGATCTTGATCAACATGACAACTCCGCAGCTTTGGAGGACAGGTGCACCCATAGACTGCGGAGTATGCGGGAAATTACATCACTCGGCGTTTTTGTGACGACGAAGCCGCAACAGATATTGCACCGGGCCGGATGCTGCATAGGCGAGGAACACCAGCAGCAGAATGCGCGGCGGATCACTGAACACGACAGCGAATACCAACACCACCGCTAGGATCGCCACGAATGGCACGCGACCTTTGAGGTCCAGCTCCTTGAAGCTGTTGTACTTGATGTTGCTGACCATCAGCATGCCGGCCGCCGCCACCATCAAGGCCACCAGGAACGACATCTTCGAACCCTGGATGCCGTAATCGCTGAACGCCCAGACAATACCGGCCACCACCCCTGCCGCCGCCGGGCTGGCCAGACCGATGAAGTAGCGTTTGTCCGCCGTGCCGACCTGGGTGTTGAAACGCGCCAGACGCAACGCTGCACCCGCTACATAAATGAAGGCGACCATCCAGCCGACCTTGCCCATATCGCCCAGCGCCCAGCCGAAGGCCAGCAATGCCGGCGCGACACCGAAGGCGACCATGTCCGACAGCGAGTCGTACTCGGCGCCGAAGGCACTTTGCGTATTGGTCATGCGCGCCACGCGACCATCGAGGCCGTCGAGCACCATCGCGACGAAAATCGCGATCGCAGCGAAGGCGAAGTACTTGCTCGCATTCACCGAGTCGCCGGCGCTCAACGCGGCCTGCGCGCTCATCGAGTTGATGATGGAATAGAAGCCTGCGAACAGGTTGGCAGTGGTGAACAGATTCGGCAGCAGATAGATACCACGATGCCGGACTTTACGACCTTCAGCGTCGTGCCCTTCTTCGATGTGCTCATCGATGGGCAGCAGGCTTTCGGCGTCGGAAGCCTTGTTCGGCTCTTCGGGACGTTCGCTCATGGACATTACCTTGCAACGGTTTGGAAAAAATTCGACAGAAGCTTGAGGACGACAGTTCGGCCACAAACGATGCAGCTTTATACCAGAAGCACCGGCCCAAACGAAAAAACGCGGCCGAGGCCGCGTTTTTCGTACAAGGGACGACGACTTAGTTTTTGGCTTTGTCGACGATCTTGTTGGCACCGATCCACGGCATCATGGAGCGCAGTTGCTCGCCGATGATTTCGATACCGTGAGCGGCGTTGTTACGACGCTTGGCGGTCATCGAAGGGTAGCCGGTTGCGCCTTCGCTGATGAACATTTTGGCGTATTCGCCGTCCTGAATACGTTTCAGGGCATTGCGCATAGCCTGACGGGATTCGGCGTTGATCACTTCCGGACCAGTCACGTACTCGCCGTACTCAGCGTTGTTGGAGATCGAGTAGTTCATGTTGGCGATACCGCCTTCGTACATGAGGTCAACGATCAGTTTCAGTTCGTGCAGGCACTCGAAGTAGGCCATTTCCGGCGCGTAGCCAGCTTCAACCAGGGTTTCGAAACCGGCTTTTACCAGTTCAACGGTACCGCCGCACAGAACGGCTTGTTCGCCGAACAGGTCGGTTTCGGTTTCGTCCTTGAAGGTGGTTTCGATGATGCCGGTACGACCGCCACCAACGCCAGCGGCGTAGGACAGCGCTACGTTTTTGGCATTGCCCGAAGCGTCCTGGTAGATCGCGATCAGGTCAGGGATACCGCCGCCTTTGACGAACTCGGAACGTACGGTGTGGCCCGGGGCTTTCGGCGCGATCATGATCACGTCGAGGTCAGCACGCGGAACAACCTGGTTGTAGTGAATCGCGAAGCCGTGGGAGAAGGCCAGGGTGGCGCCTTTCTTGATGTTCGGCTCGATTTCGTTCTTGTACAGCGAGGACTGGAACTCGTCCGGGGTCAGGATCATGACCAGGTCGGCAGCAGCAACAGCGGAAGCGACGTCGGTCACTTTCAGGCCGTGAGCTTCGGCTTTGGCAACGGTGGCCGAACCTTTACGCAGACCGACAGTTACGTCGACACCGGAATCTTTCAGGTTGCACGCTTGAGCGTGGCCCTGGGAGCCGTAACCGATGATGGCAACTTTCTTGCCCTGGATGATCGACAGGTCGCAGTCTTTATCGTAGAAAACTTTCATGAATTTCCCCTTATATCCGGCCATTCAGGCCATGCGCTAATTTGGTTTAGATGCTGAGTACTTTGTCGCCGCGAGCAATACCGGTCACGCCGCTGCGGACGGTCTCCAGAATCGATGCGGTGCCGATGGACTGAATGAAGCTGTCGAGCTTGTCGCTGGTACCGGTCAACTGAACGGTATACACGCTGGCGCTGACGTCGACGATCTGTCCACGGTAGATATCGGTGGTGCGTTTGATCTCGGCGCGCTGGGCGCCAGTGGCCTTGACCTTGACCAGCATCAGCTCGCGCTCGATGTGAGCGCTTTCCGACAGGTCCACCAGCTTGACCACTTCGATCAGCTTGTTCAGGTTTTTGGTGATCTGCTCGATCACTTCATCGTGACCCACGGTGGTCAGCGTCAGACGCGACAGGGTCGGGTCTTCGGTCGGGGCCACGGTCAAGCTTTCGATGTTGTAGTTGCGCTGCGAGAACAGGCCGACTACGCGAGACAGAGCGCCGGGTTCGTTTTCCAGAAGCAGGGAAATAATGTGCCGCATGATTAAGTACGCTCCGTCTTGCTCAGCCACATATCGCGCATGGAGCCGTCTTTGATCTGCATCGGGTAGACGTGCTCGCTGGTGTCGACCGCAACATCGATGATCACCAGGCGATCTTTCATGGCGAACGCTTCAGCCATCTTCGACTTCAAATCCTTCGATTCGGTGATGCGTACGCCAACGTGGCCGTAGGCTTCAGCCAGCTTGATGAAGTCGGGCAGCGATTCCATGTAGGAGTGCGAGTGACGGCTGCCGTAGCTCATGTCCTGCCACTGGCGAACCATGCCCAGCACACCGTTGTTGAGGATGACGATCTTCACCGGCAAGCCGTATTGCAGGCAGGTCGACAGCTCCTGGATGTTCATCTGGATACTGCCTTCGCCGGTGACGCAGGCAACGTCGTCGTCCGGGAAGCTCAGTTTGATGCCCATCGCGGCTGGCAGACCGAAGCCCATCGTGCCCAGACCACCGGAGTTGATCCAGCGGTTAGGCTTGTTGAACGTGTAGTACTGCGCAGCGAACATCTGGTGCTGACCGACGTCGGAGGTCACAAAGGCGTCGCCCTTGGTCACTTCGCAGAGGGTTTCGATCACGGTCTGCGGCTTGATCTTGCTGCCGTCACCCTTTTCATAAGGGAACAGGCCGCGATCGCCACGCCATTCATCGACCTGCTTCCACCAGCTGGCTACGGACTCTTTGTTCGGGGTCTCGCCGATTTCCTTGAGGATCGCGACCATTTCGGTCAGGACGCTTTCGACCGGGCCAACGATTGGCACGTCGGCCTTGATGGTCTTGGAGATCGACGCCGGGTCGATGTCGATATGGATGATCTTGGCGTTCGGGCAGAACTTTGCCGGGCCGTTGATCACCCGATCGTCGAAGCGTGCGCCCACTGCAAGGATCACGTCGGCATGGTGCATCGCCAGGTTGGCGGTGTAGCTGCCGTGCATGCCGAGCATGCCGATGAACTGACGGTCAGTGCCAGGGAAAGCGCCCAGCCCCATCAAGGTGTTGGTCACCGGCAGGTTGAGCATTTTCGCCAGTTCGGTCAGTTGCGCGGAACCGTTGCCGAGGATTACACCGCCGCCGGAGTACAGCACCGGGCGCTTGGCCGCCAACAACATTTCGGCTGCTTTGCGGATCTGCCCGGAGTGACCGCGAACGGCTGGGCTGTAGGAGCGCAGCTTGGCTTTTTTCGGAAAAACGTATTCGAACTTTTCGGCCGGGTTGGTCATGTCTTTCGGGATGTCGACCACGACCGGGCCCGGACGACCGGATTGCGCCAGGTAGAAGGCCTTCTTCATGACTTCCGGGATTTCCGAGGCGTGCTTGATCATGAAGCTGTGCTTCACGATCGGCCGGGAGATACCGATCATGTCGGTTTCCTGGAACGCGTCGGTGCCAACCATGGTGCTTGGCACCTGGCCGGAAATGATCACCATCGGAATCGAGTCCATATAGGCGGTGGCGATACCGGTGATGGCGTTTGTGGCGCCTGGACCGGAAGTCACCAATACCACGCCGGCTTTACCGGTGGCACGGGCGTAGCCGTCAGCCATATGGGTCGCCGCTTGTTCGTGACGAACCAGGATGTGGGTCACTTCCGGTTCTTTGAACAGGGCATCGTAAACATGCAGGAGAGCACCACCCGGGTACCCGTAGATATATTTGACGCCTTCGTCACGCAAAAAGCGGACGAGCATCTCACCGCCAGATAAAAGCTCCACGTTGTTCACCTCTAAAACGCCAGAATACCGTCCACAAACAAGGGGCGGGTCTTAATAGGTTTACTTCTCGGCAGAGCATGAGCGACGGTGGTCGCCGACTACGTCAGCACTGACTGAGCAAGTATTGGGATCGTCCCAAGTGTTGCGGGCCTTTCCCACCCAGCGCGAGGTAACGCGTTGCGGGTGTAACAGGTCGGCGCGGATGTGCGCCTCATGATCTACCGAGTGGGTCTGCTTCTGGCAGTCCCTCTACAGCGGACTTTGGATTCTTCTGTTTCGCCCTCTGCAAGTCAAGTCGTCTGTGTGGTTAATTGTGGGTAAGCACATGAGAACGCAAGAAAAAACCTGAAAAGGGCTACTCTGTTAGCGTCAATTGCGCATTTTTGCCAAGGAATCAGCATGCGAACGCTTCTCCTCACTCTGCTGATCGGCCTCAGCCCATGGTGCTCGGCCGCTCAAATCTACAAATGGGTCGATGCCCAGGGTGTCACGCATTTCGATGCACAACCGCCGCAGGGCCAACCGTCGACGACCGTACAGACGCCCTCCTCACCCGCGCCGAAAGCTGCGCCGATGCCGGGCGGTGGCGTCCTTGGCGATCAGAAAGCCATTGATGCCAAGGTGAAGAAACAGGTCGCCGAGCAGCAGGCGCAGCTCAAGGCCTTTTGTGAGCAGGCACGCACGAACCTGGCGCAACTGCAGAACAATCCGCGTTTGCGTGAGGAGGTCGAGGGGGATGTGCGCAGGCTCGACGATACACAGCGTCAGGAACGCATCGTCGAAGCGAAGAAGCAGATTAAGGAGAATTGTTCGTAATCGTTTCGAAGGATGTGTAGGAGCTGCCGAAGGCTGCGATCTTTTGACTTGTTGGAAGAGCAAGATCAAAAGATCGCAGCCTTCGGCAGCTCCTACAAAGCTCCTACACAACCGCGTTCAGCGGGATGCAGTGATCAGCAGATCAAACTCTTTGAGCAGCACCTGCAACTGCCGATCCTTGCCGCCAAGGTTGCGTTGGGCGAAGACCATTTCCGCCATTTCCTGAATGCCCGAGGCGTTCGGCAGCGGCAGATCCTGTTCGAGGATCATCTTCATGCGCGGCAGGAAGATCCATTGCAGCCATTGCTCGAAGTCCAGCGTGTCGACCGAAAACGGCTCGACACTGCTCAGGGCTTCGGCGGACGGCTGAACCTCATCCCACCAACCCTGGGTGCGCAGCTCGCGTTCGATCAGCAACAGCTGATCGGCGATTTTCGGGAAGCGCACATCCATCACAGGGAAACCTTGGCCTTCTGACGGGCCAGTGCGGCGCCGGCGGAATCGCCTTGTTTCTCACGAGACTGAGCGATGATTTCCCACAGGCTGGCTTGCAGATCCGGGCGACCGTTGGCCATGGTCAGCGCGCGACGGGCGAACTGCTCGGCTTGCGGCGCATCGCCCTGGGCCATGCGCACTTGCGCCAAACGGTAAAGTACTTGTGGCTCGCGCGGGGCGACACGTTGCGCCCGCTCCAGACTGGAGGACGCACCGTTGAGGTCGCCGCCGGCCTGCTGTTGTTGCGCGGTAGTCAGCAAGGCGAGTACCGGGCCGTCCAGTTGCTCATCCGCCGAAAGACCGCCGCCACTGCTGGCCGAAGGAATGCCACTTGGCGTCGACGGCATGCTGTAGCTGCCGGAGTTGATCGGCGCCGACTCAACGGCCGATGGGTTGTACGGCCCCGAAGTAATGCCGCCGGATGCCGGACCCGGGACGATCGGTGAAGAACTGATCGGTGTCGACACCGCAGCACCGCCGCCCGGCACCATCACCACCACGCCGGTATCGCCTTGCGGAATCGCCTGAGTCTGGCCCTGCGCTGGGCGCTTGACCGTGGTCTGGCGGAAACCGCCATTGGCGCCGATGCGCTCGCTGTTGGACACGGCGGTACCCGAATCCACCACGGGAATCGAACCACGCTGTACGGTGGAGCAGCCGCTGAGCAAAGCCACGGCGGTCACCGCTGGAATCAACCACTTGTTCACTTGAAACCCTCTTTGCTTAATTCATCCAGCCCTTGACCCAGTCCATCACCGACTCCGGCGAGGCAGGTGTTTCGCTTGCACACGCGGCGCCGGGTGGCGGTTCGCTGCCGCGAATATACGGCATCTGCACCGCGCCGGGGCAGTTGGCATCCGAACCCTGACCGGTGCGCGAATCGACCCAGGCCTGCACGACGTTGTCCGGCTGCGGCATGTCCAGCGGTAGCGGATCGGCCTTGCGCATGAAACTGGTCCAGACCTGCAACGCACCGGTTGCCCCGGTGAACGGTGTCTTGCCGTTGTCGTCGCGACCGAGCCAGACCACTGCCAGCAGATCCTGACTGAAGCCGGCGAACCAGCTGTCGCGCGAATCGTTACTGGTACCGGTCTTGCCCGCCAGGGTCAGGGTCTTGGGCAGCACGTTATAAACCGAACTGCCGGTACCTTCACGCATCACCCGCTGCATGGCGTTCTGGATCAAGTAAATCGAGGCCGGATCGAAACGCTGCTCGATCTGGAACGGATAACGCTTGAGCGGCTCGCCCTCGGCGGTCAGCACGCTGCGAATACCGCGCATCGGTGTATTGAAACCACCGTTGGCCAGCGTCTGGTACATGGTCGCCACTTCAATCGGCGTCATGCCGCCGGCACCGAGCAACATCGACGGGAACGCCGGGAATTCACGGGTAACGCCCAGGCGACCGAGAGTCTTGAGCACATTCGGCACGCCAACTTCCAGGCCCAGACGCGAAGTCGACAGGTTGTAGGAATGCGCCAAGCCCTGATAGAGGAACACCGTGCCGTGGGAGCGGCGATCATAGTTCTGCGGCTTCCACACCTGACCGTTGGCGCCTTTGACCGACAACGGATCGTCCGACAGCCAACTGGTCAGCGTGTACTGGCTCGGTTTCTCCAGCGCGGTCAGGTAGACCGCCGGCTTGATCAGCGAGCCGATCGGGCGTACCGCATCCAGTGCACGGTTGAAACCGGCGTAACTGGCCTGACGGCTGCCGATCATCGCCTGGACTTCGCCGGTTTCCGGGTTGGTCACGACCATCGCCGCTTCCACATCATCGGAACCCTTGCGCCCGGCCAGACGTTTGAACGTGTCGTTGACCGAGGCTTCGGCTTTCATCTGCAGGATCGGATCGAAACTGGTGAAGATGCGCAGACCTTCTTCGGTCAAGTCCTCGTCACGGTAGTCTTCGCGCAACTGACGTTTGACCAGATCGATAAAGCCCGGGAACGAGCTGTCGGCGAGCTTGCCGCGAGTCGTCACGCCGAGCGGCATTTTCTTCGCCGCTTCGACCTGTTCGGCGGTGGCCACGCCTTGCTGCGCCAGCACGTCGAGGACCAGATTACGCCGCTCCAGCGCGCGCTCCGGGTTGCGACGCGGGTTGTAGTAGGACGGCCCCTTGACCATGCCGACCAGCAACGCCACTTGATGCAGTTTCAGCTCGGACAACGGCTGGCCGAAGAAGAACTGGCTGGCCAGACCGAAACCGTGCACCGCACGCTGACCGTCCTGACCGACGAAGACTTCGTTGAGGTAGGCCTCAAGAATTTCCTTTTTGTCGTAATGCAGTTCGAGCAGCAACGCCATCATCGCTTCGGTGAGCTTGCGGGTCAGGCTGCGTTCGCTGGTCAGGTAGAAGTTCTTCACCAACTGCTGGGTCAGCGTACTGCCGCCCTGGGTCATCTTGCCGCCGGAGGTATTGATCCACACGGCGCGGGCGATCGATTTCGGCGACACGCCCCAGTGACTATAGAAGTCGCGGTCTTCCACGGCGATCAGGGTTTCGAGCAGGTACGGCGGCACCTGATCGAGTTTGATCAGGATGCGGTCTTCGAGATTTTTCGGGTAAATGCCGCCGATCATCAGCGGCTCGAGGCGCACCACCGACAGCTTCGAGCCGTTGGTCGCGGACAGCTCGGCGACGTAATCGCCGGAGAAGCGCACGCGCACTGGCTGCGGTTTCTCCAGCCCTTCATAGAACTGGAAGCCACGGGTGTTCAGGTCAACCGTATTGCCGCTGACGGCGGCGGCGCCAGGGCCGTTGCTTACGGCCTCGCGGCGATAGCCGAGGGCATCGAGTTCGGTGAGGAAATCGTCCTTGCTGAGCTTCTGTCCGACGAACAGCTCAAGCGGGCGCGCGTACACCTTGGCCGGGATGGTCCAGCGCTTGCCGGAGAACTTCTCCTGCACCACGGCATCGAGGTAAACGGCGAAGCCGGCCAGCACTACAAGGCCGACCAGGCTGAGTTTAATGGCCCAGCTCAACCATGGGCTGAGGCCCTTGGCTGGTGGTTTTTTCTTGGTACGGGGGGATCGGGATCGAGTCATGGCGGCGGATTATACGCACTTTATCGATCCTCAACAGGCACGCGCGGAGGTTTGCGTCAGGCGGGCAAGCAGCCATAATGGCCGCCTCGAATTCCCCCCGTCTCTGAAGGATCGCCCGTGAGCCAGTCCCTGATCGCTGCCCTGCAAAACCCGGCCCTCTACCCGCATCCCGTCGAAGGGTTTCAGGTTATCGAAACCCACATCTCGTGGGTGATTCTCACCGGGCCCTTTGCTTATAAAGTGAAGAAGCCGGTGAATTTCGGCTTCCTCGACTTCACCAGTCTCGACGCACGTGCGCATTTCTGCGCTGAAGAGCTGCGCCTGAACCAGCGTCTGACCGCTGATTTGTATCTGGACGTGTTGCCGGTCACCGGCAGCGTCGAAGCACCGCAACTCGGCGGCGACGGCCCGGCTATCGAATACGTGCTGAAAATGCGCCAGTTCCCGCAGAGCGGGCTGCTCAGCACCCTGCAAGCCAATGGCGAGCTGACCACTCAGCACATCGATGCACTGGCCGAGCAGATCGCGCACTTCCACCTCAATGCACCGAAGGTCCCGGCCGAACACGACGCCGGCACCCCGGACAGCGTGATGGCACCGGTCGCACAAAATTTCGAGCAGATCCTGCCGTTCCTCAGCGACAAGAACGATTTGCTGCAACTCGACGCCCTGAAAGCCTGGGCCGAAAGCAGCTTCGAACGCCTCAAGCCCCTGTTCGCCCAGCGCAAGGCGCAAGGTTTCACCCGTGAATGCCACGGCGACATTCACCTGGGCAACGCTACGGTCATCGACGGCAACGTGGTGATCTTCGACTGCATCGAGTTCAACGAGCCATTCCGCTTCACTGACGTCTGGGCCGACACCGGTTTCCTCGCCATGGACCTGGAAGACCGTGGCCTGAAATCGCTGGCGCGTCGCCTCATCAGCCAATACCTGGAACTGACCGGCGACTATCAGGGCCTGGAAGTGTTGAACTTCTATAAAGCCTACCGCGCTCTGGTACGGGCCAAGGTGGCGCTGTTCAGCATGCCGGCGGACGCCACTGCCGTGCAGCGCGCTACCACCCTGCGTCAGTACCGCAACTACGCCAATCTGGCGGAAAGCTACAGCACCATTCCTTCGCGCTTCATGGCCATTACCCACGGCGTTTCCGCTGTCGGCAAGAGCCATGTGGCCATGCGTCTGGTCGAAGCGCTGGGCGCGATTCGCCTGCGTTCGGATGTCGAGCGCAAGCGCCTGTTCGGCGAGCAGACCGTCGCCAACGATGTGCAGGCCGGCATTTACAGCGCCGACGCCAGTTCCGCGACTTACGCACGTCTGCATGAAATCGCCGAGGTGATCCTGCATGCCGGTTTCCCGGTGGTGATCGACGCGACTTACCTCAAGCGCGAGCAGCGCGACAACGCGGCGAAGATTGCCGAAGCCACTGGCACGCCGTTCCTGATCCTCGACTGCAACGCCCCGCAGGCAGTGATCGAGAGCTGGCTGGCGATGCGTCAGGCCGATCAGAAGGATCCGTCCGACGCTACCCTGGCAGTAATCGAAGCGCAGCAGGCCAACCGCGAAGCGTTGACGCCGGAAGAAATCCTGCGCAGCAAACGCGTGCAGACCAATGAATCCGGCACGCTGGACACCGTGGTCGCGCAGATCCGTCAGCGCCTGCCGGGTCTGTAAAAAACTATTTCGGCCGTGAAGCCCTCGCTCGCTTCACGGCCGTCAAATAGTGGCACTATACTGGCGTCATAAAACCAACAGGTGATCTGACATGAGCCAGCCAAAACTGCTCGACACTCCGCTTTACGCCCTGCTGCACAAAGATGACGTTGCAGGCTTCAACAAGGAACGCCCACAGGATGGCCCGATCGACATGGTCGGCGGCGATTTCCGTGGCCTCGACCTGCGCGAACTGAACGCCGACGGCGTGGATTTCCGCGATGCGTACTTCCGCTCCGCCGATCTGCGCGGCATCGACTTCCGCAAGGCCTCGCTCGAAGGCGCCAGCCTGGCCCATGCGCAAATCTCCGGGGCGTACTTTCCGCCGGAGCTGAGTGCCGACGAGATCCTGATGTCGATGAATTTCGGCACGCGGTTGCGCTATCGCACACGCTGATATCTGGAAATCTTCCTGACACCACGCCTTTTCCCTGTGGGAGCGGGCTTGCTCGCGAAGACGTAGGGACAGTCGACACTTCTGGTGACTGACCCGACGTCTTCGCGAGCAAGCCCGCTCCCACATTTGTTTCTGCATTTGCGCCCGTCTTCCTGCGTTCGCAGGCCTTTCACTACCCTTTCTTAGAAGCTTTTGCGTCGAATCCGACCAAACAACCACGCTTTTCCTACTGATGGCTACACTCCTGAGAAGCTCGCCCACGCACCATTCGGCCGTCGCAAGGAGGCTTGATGAATGATGAACTGCAACACTTGAAAAATCTTGGCAAGACGTCGGCGCAGTGGCTGCATGCCGTGGGCATCCACAGCGCCTCGGACTTGCGTCGCCTCGGTGCAGTGGATGCCTACCGGGCCGTGCGTACTCGGGGGTTTCGAGCATCGAAGGTGTTGTTGTATGCGATCGAGGGCGCGTTGATGGACGTGCACTGGAACGACATCCCCGCCGAGCGCAAGGACGCCCTGAACAAGCAGCTCGAAGCCATTTCCGCGCGCCACAAGAACTGAACAGGCGCGGACCATGTATTTACTGGGGGAACAATCGGCCTACGCCGACGCATTGATCAATCGCTTGCAGAATCTTCCCGGGCAATGGCTACAGGATTTATCGCCATGCGCGCCTGTTATCGAACTGGAAGCCACGGATGATTTGTTTGCGCAGTTGCCGGATGATCAGCTGTTTTTGCTGAGCGAGGGCGTGGTGCATGGCTGCATTGCAGGCCGAGCGCTGTTCTATTGGCAGGAGGGTGACCTGCTCGGTATGCAGCGCGGCGAGCACTGGAGCGACTGCCGCGTGTGCAGCGACAGCGCTGTGCGCCTGCTGCCCTATGGGCGCGCTGAGGTTTTGCAGCATTTGTATGCCGACCCTGATCGAGCGGAGCAGCTCCTGAGCTATCTGCTCGGGCAAATGGCGCTGCTCGCCCACGCCGTGGCCGAGCTGAAACCGCGCGAGTTTCGCAGCACCAACGGCTTCAAACGGGTCGGGGCTGGCGCCGTGCTGATTCAACAGGGCGATGCAGCGGATCATGTCTTCGTGATCATCGACGGGCACGCCGAGGCATTTGTTGACGGGCACAAGGTTGGCGACGTGCCCAAGGACGAGATTTTCGGTGCCATGGCGTTGTTCACCGGCGAGCCACGCAACGCCACGGTGATGACGTCCGAGCCGAGCACGATAATGTTGATTCCCGGTGATCAATTTTTGAGCATGACCCGCAGCAACCCGAAGATCGCGCACAGCCTGATTGAAGGCATGGCTCGACGCATCGGTCAGTTGAATCGACAGATCACGCAATTGACGATGCATCAGACCTAGCGCAAAGCCCTTTATTCACAGGGCTTCACGACCGCTTGCAAAACTAAATTACAGATTTGCAAAATCAGCGGTTGACGCGGTAATGAGAATCGCTATGATTATCACAACTGGTCGCGAGATCAGTCGATATTCTGAAAAGCCCTTGGTTCGGACTCTCAGATTATCTCCTCATCAGGCTAATCACGGTTATTTGACCCGGTTTTTACCGGGTCTTTTTTTGCCTGTGAGAAAGTCATTTGGCGAATTGCTGGCGCATCTGTTCGCAGTAATCCGGCTTCGGTGTGGCAGGCGTGTACCAGACGTAATCGGCCATCGCCGGCGTGACCGCATCCCCCTGCTCGGCCAGCATCAAAACGGTCGGCGCCTTCCCAGCGCCGAGATCCAGCAGATGCAGCGGCACGCCAACATCCTTGCGCGCATGCCAGGCACCGGCCAGCAGGATCGTAGGCGCCGGCGCCGCCAGCATGCGTTCGGCCATACGCCGATCACGCTGCTGCTGAATCGCCAACATCGCCGGCATCTGTGATTCGGGCAACAAGCCACAGTGAGATTCACTGACTTGTCCGAGCAACGTGTTTCTCACCGCCTGCGCATTACTGCGCGGACCAACGAGAGCCGGTGGGTTTCGGTAGAACGCGCGGATTTCGCTGTCATCGAGATTGGCCGCCAGCAGCGGATAGGGCTGCGTCAGGGCGAAGCGCACGATCGGCCCGTAAAGATTCCAGTCCCAGCCCTCCTGCCAGGCCAATGCCAAAGGCAGATCAGCCGGACCGGATTTCGCCTGGCGCGCCGCATCGACTTTCGCTTGTTGATTCGGCGTGAGCATTTCCAGCAGCAGACTGCCTTGCGCCCGTTGTTCGCCGAGCGCCTGCAACAGCCACAATTGCGCAGCATGGTGATCGGCGTTGTCGTGCTGCTCACCGATGATCAAACGCTCAGGCTCAGCGAGACGCGCCAGCAGTTGCTGTGCGCCAAGTACCTCGCCGCTGCGCAGATCGCGGATTTCACCGCTCAGCGGCGGAGCCACCACGTGCTGACAGCCTGCCAGCAACACCAGCGCCCACAACCACAATCCACGCATGCGACACCTCGATGATTGATCAGCGGGCGATGATCAGCGGATGCCCACGCTCCGGGTGCGGTTGCACCAATACTTCAAGACCGAAAACGGCTTTGAGGGTTTCCGGGCGCAGCACCTGTTGCGGAGTATCCAGCGCAACCGGGCGCCCCTGCTCCAGCAACAGCACGCGATCACAATAGCGCGCCGCCAGATTCAGATCATGCAGGATCACCAGCACCGCCGCGCCGCGATCGGCGAACTCACGCACCGCCTGCAAGGTGGTGTGCTGATGCAGCGGGTCAAGCATCGATGTCGGTTCGTCGAGCAATAAGGTTTGCCCGGCCTGACCCGGCCAGAGTTGCGCCAGCACCCGCGCCAGATGCACACGCTGACGCTCCCCCCCGGACAATGCCAGATAGCTGCGCCCGCTCAGGTGCCCGGCATCGGCGGCGGCCAGCGCTGCCGCGACGATTTCATCATCGCGCACGCGCCCGGTCTGGTACGGCAAGCGGCCCATGCCGACGACCTCTTCCACGGCGAAGGCAAAATCCAGTGTCGACACCTGCGGCAACACCGCCATTCGTTGCGCCCGCTGCGTTCCGCTCCACTGACTCAACGCCTGACCATCGAGCGAAACGTTGCCGTCACTGGCGAGCAATTCGCCACACAAGGCGCCGAGCAATGTGCTTTTCCCGGCGCCGTTCGGTCCCAGCACGCCAAGCACTTCACCGGGCTCGAGTTGCAGCGTGACCCCGCTGAGCACAGCCTTGTGGCCACGGCGGACATGCAGATTGTGCGCAGACAACATCAGGCACGCCCTCGCAACAGCAGATAAAGAAAAAACGGTGCACCGATAAACGCGGTGACAATGCCGATCGGCAACTCCGCCGGCGCCAGCGCCAGGCGCGCCACCAGATCAGCGAGCAATAACAGGCTCGCACCCGCCAGGACCGACGCTGGCAACAGCACTTTATGATCGGGGCAGGCCAGCAGGCGCACCAGATGCGGCACCACCAGCCCGACAAAACCGATCATGCCCGCCGCCGCCACCGCCGCGCCAACCCCCAGCGCGGTGCAGAACACCAGTTCGCGTTTTAGCCGTTCGACATCGATGCCCAGATGACCGGCCTCGGATTCACCGAGCAACAAGGCATTCAATGCCTTGGCTCTGCGCGGCAGCCACAACGCCACGCCGATGGTGATGATCAGCAAGGGCCACAGCCGCGCGTAACTGGCGCCGTTGAGGCTGCCGAGGTTCCAGAATGTCAGGGTGCGCAGCGTTGCGTCATCGGCCAGATAAGTGAACAGACCGACTGCCGAACTGGCCAGCGCCGTCAAAGCGATACCTGCCAGCAACATGGTCGCCACATGCGTCTGACCGTTGCGCCGGCCCAGCCGATAGACCAGCGCCGTCACCCCGAGCCCGCCAAGAAACGCACACACCGACAACAGATAGGGGCCGAACCACTCAGGCAGGCCGCCAAAGAACGATCCGCCGACAATCGCAATCGCCGCGCCGAGTGCCGCGCCACTGGACACCCCGACCAGCCCCGGGTCGGCCAGCGGATTACGAAACAGGCCCTGCATCGCCACTCCGGACAGCGCCAGCACGCCGCCGACCGCCAAGCCGAGCAAGGTTCGCGGCAGGCGGATCTGACCGAGAATCAGCTCAGCCTGCTCCAACCCTTCAGGCGCCAACGGCACGCCGATCAGACGCAGCGCCGCCCGCAAGGTGTCGAACAATGGCAGACTCACCGGCCCCAGCGCCAGCGACAGCCAGATCGCCAACAGACACAGCAATGTCAGGCCGATAAACAAGCCACGGGGTTTGACCATTGTGGTCATTGGCCATCCTTGGCCGGGTAGAAACCGTCAGTCAGGGTTTGCAAAGCAGCTGGCAGACGCGGCCCGAGGCCGCCAACCAGCAGCGTCGGATCCAGCTCCATGACCCGCCCGCTCTTGGCCGCACGGCTGGAATTGAGGATGGGGTTTTCCTTGAACAACGCCGCTTTTGCCGCTTCGCCGGTCAGCGCACGGTCGGCGAACACCAGCACTTCGGGATCGAGGCTGGCGAGGGATTCGACAGAAAACGGTTTGTATCCAGTATGCGTCGCAAGGTTGTACCCGCCGGCCTGTTGCAGCAGCCAATCGGCGGCCGTGTCCTTGCCGGCGATCAGCGGCTTGCCGCCCGCATGCCCGAGCAGCAGCAACACGCCGGGGGCTTTGTGCGTGGTCTGCACGTGGGCAACGCGCGTTTTCTGCGCCTGGAGTTGCTGTTGATAACTCTGCAGCAGCTGCGCCGCCTGGCTTTGTGCGCCGAGCAACTGGCCCAGATGAGTGACATTCTTTTCCAGCGTCGGCAGATCAGGCTGGGCTGAAAACAACTCGACCTTGACCTTCGCCGCTTTGACTTGCGCCAGAACCGGCGGCGGGCCCATTTCTTCGGTGCCGATCAGAATGTCCGGACGCAGGCTCAAGATGCCTTCCGCCGACAGGCTGCGCTGATAGCCAATGCTCGGCAGCCCTTTCAATGTCTGCGGATGCTGACTGGTGGTGTCGACCCCCACCAGTTTCGACTCGCCACCCAACGCGCTGACCCATTCCGACAGCGCACCGCCGGCGCTGACCCAGCGTTGTGGTAAATCAGCTGCGGCCGCCTGATGGCAGAGCAAAAGGCCGGTGCAAAGCACGGCAACGCGGGTTTTCAGGCGCATACACAGCTTCCTTGAACGAGGTTTCCCGGGCATCGGCGCAGCGAGCCAAGTATTCTCGACAACGGCCAGACTCCCAGTGGGAGAGGGTCGCCATTTGATAATTGTTTGCATTTGAACGTCAAGCTCGGACATATCCAGACACGAGCGGACACTAGAGGATAGCCATGAAGTTTCTCTGCGCCGGCAGCGATCTGGCCGAAGCCGGCAGTCGCGGTTTCGAAATCGGAGGCAAAAAACTCTTCGCCGTGCGTCGCGGCGGGCAGGCTTATGTCTATCTCAATCGCTGCCCGCATCGGGGCGTCGGGCTGGAATGGCAGCCCGACCAGTTTCTCGACCCGAGCAACAGCCTGATCCAGTGCGCCACCCATGGCGCACTGTTTCTGATCGAGGACGGCGAATGCGTTGCCGGACCTTGCGCCGGGCAGTCGCTGACGGCGATTGAATGCCAGGAAGATACACAAGGCGTATGGGTCGACGTTTAACCGTTGAGCAAGACATCAAGTCGGCGGTCGATGACCAGCTCTTCAGGGTCGAGGCGCACGCCATACGCCAACACCTCGACACCGCAAGCAACCGCTTCACGCAGCGCCTCGGCGTACGCCCAATCGATCTCCTCGGCTGGGCGCACCGCATCGATGCCGGTGAGGTTCACACAGTACAACTGCACTGCCCGGATACCGTCGCGCGCCAGATGCGCAAGTTCACGCAGGTGCTTGGCGCCGCGCTGGGTCACCGCATCCGGAAACGCCGCCACCGCCGTGCCGTCGAAGCCGAGGGTGACGCTTTTCACTTCGACATACGCTGGGCCGCTGGGGTATTCGAGGCGGAAGTCGATGCGGCTTTTTTCCTGTCCGTACGCAACCTCACGCTTCAACGCGGTAAAGCCGTCCAACTCGGTGATCACGCCCGCCTGCAAGGCTTCTTCAACCACGCCGTTGGCGCGCCCGGTGTTGACGCAAAACAGCCGGCCCTGCGGGGTTTCGCCAATTTCCCAAGTGCCGGGCAATTTGCGTTTCGGGTCATTGGAGCGACTGAACCAGACCTGCCCGCCCTCGACCTGACAATTGAGCATCGACCCGGTGTTAGGGCAGTGAATAGTCAGCAACTCGCCGCTAACGGTTTCGATATCGGCAAGAAAACGTTTGTAACGACGAATCAGCCGCGCCTCTTCCAGAGCAGGATAAAAGCGCATCAGCCTTGCCAGCTCTTCAAGCCGCGCGCGATGCGCTCCACCGCTTCCTGCAAACGTGCGAGGTTTTGTGTGTAAGCGAAACGCACGTGATGGCCGGCCTGATAACGACCGAAATCCAGTCCCGGGGTGAAGGCAACGTGCTCGGTTTCGAGGAAATGCCGGCAGAACGCGAAGGCATCACCGCCGAAACGGCTGATATCGGCGTACAGATAAAACGCACCTTCAGGCTCAACGGCAATGTTGAAACCCAGTTCACGCAGCGCTGGCAGGAGGAAGTCGCGACGGCGCGCAAATTCGGCGCGGCGCTCTTCGAGAATCGCAATGGTGGCTGGCTCGAAACAGGCCAGCGCAGCGTATTGCGCCATGCTCGGCGCGCTGATGTAGAGGTTCTGCGCGAGTTTTTCCAGTTCGCTGACCGCCGCCTCTGGCGCCACCAGCCAGCCCAGGCGCCAACCGGTCATGCCGAAATACTTGGAGAAACTGTTGAGGACAAAAGCGTTGTCATCGACTTCCAGCACACTGGCGGCATCAGTGCCGTAGGTCAGGCCGTGGTAGATCTCATCCACCACCAGGTGCCCGTGCCTGGCCTTGATCGCTGTGGATAACCCGGCCAGCTCATCGCGGGTCAGCAAAGTGCCGGTCGGGTTTGCCGGCGAAGCGACAAGGGCGCCGACACTGTCGTGGTCCCAATGCCGCTCGATCAGATCCGGAGTCAGTTGATAACGCACTTCCGGCCCGACCGGCACCAGTTGCGCAGCGCCTTCGACCAGACGCAAAAAGTGTCGGTTGCACGGGTAACCCGGGTCCGCCAGCAGCCAGTGTTTACCCGGGTCGACCAGCAAAGCACTGGCCAGCAACAGCGCGCCGGAGCCGCCCGGCGTGATCAGAATCCGCCGTGGATCGATATGCAGGCCGTAGCGCGACTGGTAAAACCCGGCGATCGCCTCGCGCAGTTCGGGAATCCCACGGGCGGCGGTGTAGCGGGTCTTGCCTGCGGTCAGCGCGGCTTGCCCGGCGCGGATGATCGGTTCGGCGGTGGTGAAGTCCGGTTCGCCGATTTCCAGATGGATCACGTCCTGGCCTTCGGCCTGCAATTCATTGGCCCGCGCCAGCAGCGCCATCACATGGAACGGTTCGATCGCACGACTGCGCGCACTGTAGGGGCCCATTGGAATGCCTTCGACGGAAAAAAGAGACGATTCTACCTGTCTGCCGGAACGAGCGAGAACCCGTGAAGGTCACAGCCTCAAGAACGCTGGACTGTAACGATCTGAACGTACGCTCCAGGATTGACTAAAATCAGTGATTGAACAGGTCTTCATTCCCACAGACACGGCTTGTCAGACATCTGCAAGCGCCACCCGCCGGGGGCTCGACATCCGGGAGTAGCGCAGGCTGATTTGATCTGGTAAGTTCGCCCGCTTGCAGCCGCAGGGCCGGCAGGTGTCGGTGATGGAGCAATCCTGCGCAATGGATTACAAGAGTAGAGGCGGTCTATTTCATGTCCACCCAGGCAAAGCAACAGCAGCAAGCGACGATCAGCGGCTTCGAACCTTACGTTTCGAAGGCGGGTGAAGAGTACATGGGCGCTCCGATGCGCGCGCACTTCACCAAGATCCTGAACAAGTGGAAACTGGACTTGATGCAGGAAGTCGACCGTACGGTTGATCACATGAAAGACGAAGCGGCCAACTTCCCTGACCCGGCCGACCGTGCCAGCCAGGAAGAAGAGTTCGCCCTCGAACTGCGCGCCCGCGACCGCGAGCGCAAGCTGATCAAGAAAATCGACAAGACCCTGCAACTGATCGAAGACGAAGAATACGGCTGGTGCGAGTCCTGCGGCATCGAGATCGGCGTCAAGCGCCTCGAAGCCCGCCCGACAGCGGATCTGTGCATC
Organism: Pseudomonas sp. UF-293; assembly: GCF_058245595.1. NCBI lineage: Bacteria > Pseudomonadati > Pseudomonadota > Gammaproteobacteria > Pseudomonadales > Pseudomonadaceae > Pseudomonas > Pseudomonas sp. UF-293. The sequence continues at coordinate 20,752 of NZ_JBSICA010000021.1, forward strand.
GACTGCAAGACCCTGGCGGAAATCAAGGAAAAGCAGGTCGGCAAGTAACTTCCACCTGAACGGAAAACGGAGCGTGCGAACGCTCCGTTTTTGTTTGTGCGGTTCCTGCTTTTGTGGGAGGGGGCTTGCTCCCGAATGCGGTGTGTCATTCAACATCCAGGTTGTCTGAACCGACGCTTTCGCGAGCAGGCCCGCTCCCACAGGGGTAACCTGCTTAATTCTGAATAGCTTTTATCGCCTCCATGACTGCCAAATCCCCCGCCTACATCGGCCGCTTCGCCCCTACGCCCAGTGGCCACCTGCACTTCGGTTCGCTGGTCGCTGCGCTGGCGTCCTATCTCGATGCCCGCTCGGTTGGCGGGCGCTGGCTGGTGCGCATGGAAGATCTCGACCCGCCGCGCGAAGAGCCGGGTGCGCAAGCGGCGATTCTCAAGGCGCTGGAAAGCTACGGCTTCGAATGGGACGGCGAAATGGTCCGCCAGAGCGATCGGCACGCTGCCTACGCCGAAGTGCTCAACAGTCTGTTCAACCATGGCCTTGCCTACGCCTGCACCTGCTCGCGCAAACAACTGGAGCCGTATCACGGCATTTATCCGGGGTTTTGCCGCAATGCCGGACATGACCAGCACGACGCCGCGATCCGCCTGCGCGTGCCGGAGCTGGAATACCACTTCATCGATCGCGTGCAGGGCGAATACCGCCAGCACCTGGGCCGCGACGTCGGCGACTTCGTCATCCGTCGTCGCGATGGCCTCTATGCCTATCAACTTGCGGTGGTGCTCGACGATGCCTGGCAAGGCATTAGCGATATTGTGCGCGGCGCCGATCTGCTCGATTCGACACCGCGCCAGCTGTACCTGCAAGAACTGCTCGGCCTGAAACAGCCGCGCTATCTGCATCTGCCGCTGATCACCCAGCCGGACGGCAACAAGCTCGGCAAGTCCTACCGTTCGCCGCCACTCGAAGCCGATCAAGCCACACCATTGCTGCTGCGAGCCTTGCGCGCATTGGGGCAGAATCCCGGCACCGAACTGGCACACGCTTCGCCGGGCGAACTGCTCGCTTGGGGCAGCGCACAGTGGGATGCTGCCAAGATCCCGCGCACACTGACCTTGCCCGAAGCGCAACTGCAATGACGACACTTGCAGTCGCGCGCCCATCCGTTACCATCGCCGCACGTTTTCGGGCACGCGCATAAAAAAGAGAGGCCGGGATGTACATCTATCGCTTGGTCCTGCTTCTGGTCGTCGGGATCTACCTGTTCTCCCCCGCCATCATGGATTGGTGGATCGACGCGACGGGCGCCTGGTATCGCCCCTATCTGCTCTGGCTGATCCTGATTGTCGTGACCTTCATCCTGCAGAGCCAAAAAGATGCCGATGAGCTTTAGCCTGACCCAGATGATCCTGATCAGCGCCGCGTACCTGGCGGCGCTGTTCGGCGTGGCCTGGGTCAGTGAACGGGGCATGATCCCGCGCGCGATCATTCGCCATCCGTTGACCTACACCCTGTCGCTGGGGGTTTACGCCAGTGCCTGGGCGTTCTACGGCACGGTGGGCCTGGCCTATCAGTACGGTTACGGCTTTCTGTCCAGTTATCTCGGCGTGTCCGGTGCGTTTCTGCTGGCGCCGGTGCTGCTCTATCCGATCCTGAAGATCACCCGCACCTATCAACTGTCGTCGCTGGCCGACCTGTTTGCCTTCCGCTTCCGCAGCACCTGGGCCGGTGCGCTGACCACGATTTTCATGCTGATTGGCGTGCTGCCGTTGCTGGCCCTGCAGATCCAGGCAGTGGCCGACTCGATCAGTATTCTCACCGGCGAACGTGTGCAGAGCCGCGTGGCGCTGGCGTTTTGTGCGCTGATCATTCTGTTCACGATTTTCTTCGGTTCCCGGCACATCGCCACGCGCGAGAAACATGAAGGGCTGGTGTTCGCGATCGCTTTTGAGTCGATCATCAAATTGATCGCCCTCGGCGGTGTTGGCCTGTACGCGCTGTATGGCGTGTTCGACGGCCCGCAACAGCTCGAACTGTGGCTGCTGCAAAACCAGACCGCCCTCGCCGCCCTGCACACGCCGTTACAGGAAGGCCCGTGGCGCACGTTGCTGCTGGTGTTCTTCGCCTCGGCGATCGTAATGCCGCACATGTATCACATGACCTTTACGGAAAACCTCAATCCGCGCTCGCTGGTCAGCGCCAGCTGGGGCCTGCCGCTGTTTCTGCTACTGATGAGTCTCGCTGTGCCGCTGATACTCTGGGCCGGGCTGAAACTCGGTGCTACCACCGACCCGGAATATTTCACCCTCGGCATCGGCATTGCCGCCAACAGCAAACCGCTGGCGTTGCTTGCCTACGTCGGTGGCCTGTCCGCCGCCAGTGGTTTGATCATCGTCACTACTCTGGCCTTGTCGGGCATGGCGCTGAACCACCTGGTGCTGCCGCTCTATCAACCCCCGGCCGAAGGCAACATCTACCGCTGGCTGAAATGGACGCGCCGGGCGTTGATCGTGGCGATCATCATGGCCGGCTTCGGTTTCTACCTGATGCTCGGCGTCGAGCAGGATCTGGCCAACCTCGGCATCGTCGCGTTCGTTGCGACTTTGCAATTTCTGCCCGGGGTGTTGTCGGTGTTGTACTGGCCGACCGCCAACCGCCGTGGCTTCATTGCCGGTCTGTTGGCGGGGATCACGGTCTGGGTGGTGACCATGTTGCTGCCGCTGGTCGGCAATCTGCAGGGTTTCTATATCCCGCTGTTGAACATGATCTACGTGCTCGACGACACCAGTTGGCACATGGCGGCCATCGCCTCGCTGGCGGCCAACGTGTTGATGTTCACCCTGATCTCACTGTTCACCAACGCCAGCCCGGAAGAAGCCAGTGCCGCCGAAGCCTGCGCCGTGGATAACGTGCGCCGCCCGCAACGCCGCGAACTGCACGCCGCTTCGCCGCAGGAATTTGCCACGCAACTGGCCAAGCCGCTCGGTGCCAAGGCTGCGCAGAAAGAGGTCGAGCAAGCGCTGCGCGATCTGTATCTGCCCTTCGATGAACGCCGGCCGTATGCCTTGCGCCGGTTGCGCGACCGCATCGAGGCCAACCTGTCCGGCCTGATGGGTCCGAGCGTTGCGCAGGACATGGTGGAAACCTTCCTGCCTTATAAGGCTGGCGGCGAAAACTACGTCACCGAAGACATTCACTTTATTGAAAGCCGTCTCGAGGATTACCACTCGCGCCTCACCGGCCTGGCCGCCGAGCTCGACGCCCTGCGCCGCTACCATCGGCAGACCTTGCAGGAGCTGCCGATGGGCGTCTGCTCGCTGGCCAAGGATCAGGAGATCCTGATGTGGAACAAGGCCATGGAAGAGCTGACCGGCATCGCCGCGCAGCGGGTGGTCGGTTCGCGCCTGAGCACCATCGCCAACCCGTGGAAAGAACTGCTGCAAGGCTTCATCAACCTGCCCGACGAGCATTTGCACAAACAGCACCTGGCCCTCGATGGTCAGACCCGCTGGCTGAATCTGCACAAAGCGGCGATCGACGAGCCGTTGGCCCCGGGTAACAGTGGCCTGGTGTTACTCGTCGAGGATCTGACCGAAACGCAGATGCTCGAAGATAAACTGGTGCATTCCGAACGGCTGGCCAGCATCGGTCGACTCGCAGCGGGTGTGGCCCACGAGATCGGCAACCCGATCACCGGCATTGCCTGTCTGGCGCAAAACCTGCGCGAAGAGCGCGAAGACGACGGCGAACTGACGGAAATCAGCGGGCAGATTCTCGAGCAGACCAAACGCGTCTCGCGCATCGTCCAGTCGCTGATGAGCTTCGCCCATGCCGGCAGCCATCAGCACAGCGACGAACCGGTGTGCCTGGCCGAAGTCGCGCAGGATGCCATCGGCCTGCTGGCGCTGAACCGACGCAATTTCGAAGTGCAGTTCTACAACCTGTGCGATCCCGATCATTGGGTCGAAGGCGACCCGCAACGGCTTGCCCAGGTGCTGATCAATCTGCTCTCCAACGCCCGCGACGCCTCGCCGCCGCACAGTGCGGTACGGGTCAAGAGCGAAGCCGGCGAACACACGGTCGATCTGATCGTCGAAGACGAAGGCAGCGGTATTCCGTCGAGCATCATGGACCGATTGTTCGAACCTTTCTTCACCACCAAGGATCCGGGTGAAGGCACCGGTCTGGGCCTTGCACTGGTCTATTCCATCGTTGAAGAGCATTATGGACAAATCACCATCGACAGCCCGGCTGATGTACAAAGCCAACGCGGCACCCGTATCCGGGTGACCTTACCGCGTCATGTCGAAGCGACGTCCGCTGTGAACTGAGACCGTCGAGAGTATCGAATCAATGCCGCACATTTTGATCGTCGAAGACGAAACCATTATCCGCTCCGCCTTGCGCCGCCTGCTGGAACGCAACCAGTACCAGGTCAGCGAAGCCGGATCAGTGCAGGAAGCACAAGAACGCTTCACCATTCCTACGTTCGATCTGATCGTCAGCGACCTGCGCCTGCCGGGCGCCCCGGGCACCGAGCTGATCAAGCTCGGCCAGGGCACACCGGTGCTGATCATGACCAGTTACGCCAGCCTGCGCTCGGCGGTCGACTCGATGAAAATGGGCGCGGTCGATTACATCGCCAAGCCGTTCGACCACGATGAAATGCTTCAGGCCGTTGCGCGGATCCTGCGCGATCGCCAGTCGGCGCCGGCTGCCGGCGAAGCCACCGCGAGCAAGCCTGCCGCTGGCAATGGCAAAGCCGCTGTGGATAACAGCAATGGTGAAATTGGCATCATCGGCTCCTGCCCACCGATGCAGGACCTGTACAGCAAGATCCGCAAAGTCGCGCCAACCGACTCCAACGTGTTGATCCAGGGTGAGTCCGGCACCGGTAAAGAACTGGTGGCCCGCGCCCTGCACAATCTGTCGAAACGCGCCAAGGCGCCGATGATTTCGGTGAACTGCGCAGCAATTCCTGAAAGCCTGATCGAATCCGAACTGTTCGGCCACGAGAAAGGCGCGTTCACCGGGGCCAGCGCCGGTCGCGCCGGTCTGGTCGAAGCGGCGGACGGCGGCACCTTGTTCCTCGATGAGATCGGCGAACTGCCACTGGAAGCCCAGGCTCGCTTGCTGCGGGTTCTGCAGGAGGGCGAAATTCGCCGCGTAGGTTCGGTGCAGTCGCAGAAAGTCGATGTGCGCCTGATCGCTGCAACCCACCGCGATCTGAAGAGCCTGGCGAAAATCGGTCAGTTCCGTGAAGACCTTTATTACCGTCTGCACGTGATTGCCCTGAAGCTGCCGCCGCTGCGCGAGCGTGGCGCCGACGTCAACGAAATCGCCAATGCCTTCCTCGCTCGCCAGAGCGCGCGGATCAATCGCACCGACCTGAAATTTGCCGCCGATGCCGAACAGGCGATCCGGCACTATTCCTGGCCGGGTAACGTCCGTGAGCTGGAAAACGCAGTCGAGCGCGCGGTGATTCTCAGCGAAAGCCCGGAGATTTCGGCCGACCTGCTGGGCATCGACATCGAGCTGAGCGATCTGGAAGACGACGAGTTCATCGGTCTGCCGCCGCAAACCGGCGGTAACGCCAGCAACAGCAGCCATGAGCCGACCGAGGATCTGTCGCTGGAGGATTATTTTCAGCACTTCGTCCTCGAGCATCAGGACCACATGACCGAGACCGAACTGGCACGCAAACTGGGCGTCAGCCGCAAATGTCTGTGGGAACGCCGCCAGCGTCTGGGCATTCCACGACGCAAGACCGGGGTCGCCAGCGAAAGCTGAGCGTTACCCACCGCGTGCACGGGTAACGCATGACAATGTGAAAAAACTGTTACCGCAGTCGATTCACGTAACAGAAGCCGGGGTTATCGGTAACGAAACCCCGGCTTTTTTTCGCCCCTGCAAAACGGTTATATCGACCTAACCCCTTGTTTTACTGGACGGGACAAAAGTTGGCACGCACCCTGCTATATGTTTGGTACAAGAACAATAACAAGCAATGCACAAGACAATAAAAATAAGACGAATCGACTCACGCACAATAAAAACAAGACGGCGAGAGGCGCAGCTAACTGATTCTTTTGGAGAGGCGTTGTATTTGGGGCTTGCCCCACGACCAGGCCGAGAACAACAAAAACTGTCCTAAGACAGAGCCTGTACTGGTTGGATCGACAGATCACTGCAATTCAGCGACCAAAGCAATCCGTTTGCTCTTGGCTCCCGATTGGGAGGGTCACGAAGGAAACACTTCGTGGCGAGGGCACTCAACAAAAACAAGAAGCCCGAATCAATAATAAAAAGAGCACGCAACTACTTCTTGGGGAGCTTCGGCTCCCCTTGTAGTTTCTCCCGCACCGAAATCCCCTGTTTTCCTCGCTCGACCCTTGCAGCTTGCGGCTTGCAGCTCATATCTGCTGCGTCCTACACCATCCCCCGACTAAATGCTAGAATCTGCGCCCATCATGCGGTCATTCTTTTGGTATGGCCGAACATTCCTTCAAACAGTGCATCCCATGCTGAAGAAGCTGTTCCAGTCATTCCGAACTCCCGTGCGTCGTACGCAACACATCCGCAGCACCCCTGAAGTGCTCAACAGCGGCCAACATTCGCTGCAGAAAACGCAGTTCAGCCGCTATGCGGTGAATATCGTCGAACGCCTGCAAGGTGCCGGTTACCAGGCTTATCTGGTCGGTGGTTGCGTGCGTGACATGCTGCTGGGCATCACGCCCAAGGACTTCGACGTCGCCACCAGTGCCACCCCCGAGCAGGTGCGTGCCGAATTCCGCAATGCGCGGATCATCGGCCGCCGGTTCAAGCTGGTGCACATCCATTTCGGTCGCGAAATCATTGAAGTCGCGACCTTCCGCGCCAATCACCCGGTCAACGAAGACGACGAAGACAGCAACCAGTCTTCGCGCAACGAGAGCGGGCGCATTCTGCGCGACAACGTCTACGGCACTCTGGAAGAAGACGCGCAACGTCGCGACTTCACCATCAACGCCCTGTATTACGATCCGGTCAGCGAGCGCATCCTCGATTACGCCAATGGCGTGCACGACATCCGCAATCACCTGATCCGTCTGATCGGCGACCCGAAGCAGCGTTACCAGGAAGACCCGGTGCGCATGCTGCGCGCCGTGCGCTTCGCCGCCAAGCTCAACTTCGGCATCGAGAAGCACACCGTGCAGCCGATCCGCGAACTGGCGCCGATGCTGCGCGAGATTCCCTCGGCGCGGCTGTTCGAAGAAGTGCTCAAGCTTTTCCTCTCCGGCCACGGCGCGATCACCTTTGAAATGCTGGTCGATCTGCAGCTGTTCGCGCCGCTGTTCCCGGCCAGTGCCGAGGCGCTGGAATACAATCCGGAATACACCCATACCTTGATCAGCGAAGCGCTGACCAACACCGATCTGCGCATCAAGCAGAACAAACCGGTAACCCCGGCGTTCCTCTTTGCCGCCCTGCTCTGGCCGGCACTGCCGGCCCGCGTGTTGCGTCTGCAGGAACGTGGCATGCCGCCGATTCCGGCGATGCAGGAAGCCGCTCACGAGCTGATTGCCGAGCAGTGCCAGCGCATCGCGATTCCGAAGCGCTTCACCATGCCGATCCGCGAAATCTGGGACATGCAGGAACGCCTGCCACGCCGCAGTGGCAAACGCGCCGATCTGTTGCTGGACAACCCGCGCTTCCGTGCCGGTTACGATTTCCTCCTGCTGCGTGAAAGCGCCGGCGAGGAGACCGACGGTCTCGGCGAATGGTGGACCGATTATCAGGACGCCAACGACAGCGAGCGCCGCGACATGATCCGCGACCTCAGCGGCAAGGGTGACGACGCCAGCGGCGCACCGCGCAAGCGTCGCCGCAGCGGCGGTTCCAAGCGCAAGCGCGCCGGTGCTTCGAGCGCGACGGGCGAGTAAGTCATGGAACGCATCTACATCGGTCTGGGCAGCAACCTCGCCGACCCGGCCGGACAATTGCGCAGCGCCGTCACGGCGCTGGGGCGATTGCCGCAGACCACCCTCTGCGGCGTCTCAGCCTTTTATCAAAGCGATTCGCTGTTGCCGGGCCAGCCGCGTTACACCAATGCTGTGGTCGCCCTCGACAGCGCGCTCGCACCGTTAGAGCTGCTCGACGCCTTGCAGGCAATCGAGAATGAGCAGGGCCGCGAGCGTCTGGAGCGTTGGGGGCCACGTACGCTGGATCTGGATGTTCTGCTGTTCGGCGATCGCCTGATCGATGAGCCACGGCTGAAAGTCCCGCATTATCAGATTCAGGAGCGGGCCTTTGTGCTCTATCCCCTGGCTGAACTGGCGCCACAGGATCTGCGTTTCGCCGATGGCCGCACGCTGACAGACCTGCTGGCCGCCTGCCCGTTCGTCGGTCTTGAGCGCATCTCCCAGCCCTGACACAAATTCCACTGTAGGAGCTGCGGAACGCTGCGATCTTTTGATCTTGATTCTAAAGATCAAAAGATCGCAGCCTCGTTTCACTCGACAGCTCCTACAGTTGATCGGGTGATATTCACGGTTATTGTCAGACAAAAATCCCCCGAATCAGGCCCGCCGCGCCGCTGAATCGCATCAGTAACGCCGGTAACACCGCCCGCGTAACAATGCGGTAACACACGCAATTGACTTCCTGTTGGCTCATCACGACTATAGGCGTCCCGCTGCCGCCAACCCGGCACATACGGGCGCAATCCAGGCCTTTCAAAGCACGACACAAGACCGTGCGCCTGAGTAGATGAAGAATCACGCGCGTGACTCGCAGCAGTTTCCAGAGCGCCTGAACGAGGATTTTTTACATGCCAGCCATCACCCTGACGACGCTCCAGAGCCTCAAGCAGAAAGGTGAAAAAATCACCATGCTGACCTGCTATGACGCGACCTTCGCCCATGCCTGCAACGAGGCCGGTGTCGAAGTGCTGCTGGTCGGCGACTCCCTCGGTATGGTCCTGCAGGGTCACGACAGCACCCTGCCAGTGACCACGGCGGAAATGGCCTACCACGTCGCCAGCGTCAAGCGTGGCAATGGCGATGCCCTGATCCTCGCCGACCTGCCGTTCATGGCCAATGCCACCCTCGAACAGACCATGACCAACAGCGCCATGCTGATGCAGGCCGGTGCACACATGATCAAGGTCGAAGGTCAACTGTGGCTGGCGGAGTCGATCCGCCTGCTCGCCGAGCGCGGTGTGCCGGTGTGCGCACACATGGGCCTGACCCCGCAAGCGGTGAACCTCCTCGGCGGCTATAAAGTGCAGGGCCGCAACGAGAACCAGGCGCGGCAGATGCGTGCCGATGCGATCGCGCTGGAGCAGGCCGGTGCGGCCATGCTGTTGCTCGAGTGCGTACCGAGCGAACTGGCGGCGGAAATCAGCCAGGCCGTGGGCATTCCGGTGATCGGTATCGGTGCCGGCAACGCCACCGACGGCCAGGTGCTCGTGCTGCACGACATGCTCGGCCTGTCGATCACCGGCCGCGTACCCAAATTCGTCAAGAACTTCATGCAGGGTCAGGACAGCATCCAGTCCGCGCTGAAGGCTTACGTCAGCGAAGTCAAAGCCACCACGTTCCCCGGCATCGAACACGGATTCTCTGCATGAACACCGTCAAAACCGTACGCGAACTGCGCGCCGCCGTCGCCCGCGCGCGTAGTGAAGGCAAGCGCATCGGCTTCGTGCCGACCATGGGCAACCTGCACAGCGGCCACGTCGCACTGATCACCAAAGCTACCCAGCGAGTCGATTTCGTCGTCGCGAGTATTTTCGTCAACCCGCTGCAATTCGGCGCCGGCGAAGACCTCGACAAATACCCGCGCACCCTCGCCGCCGATCAGGAAAAGCTCCTCGAGGCCGGTTGCGATCTGCTGTTCGCGCCGACGGTTGAAGAGATGTACCCGGACGGCATGGCCGGACAAACCCGGGTCAGCGTGCCGCAATTGTCTGAAGGCCTGTGTGGCGCCAGCCGTCCGGGGCACTTCGAAGGTGTTGCGACGGTGGTCAGCAAGCTGTTCAACATGGTCCAGCCGGATCTCGCAATCTTCGGCCAGAAGGATTACCAGCAACTGGCGGTGATCCGCGCACTGGTGCACGACCTGAACATGCCGATCCAGATCATCGGCGAGCCGACCGTGCGTGCAGCGGACGGTCTGGCGCTGTCGTCGCGCAACGGTTTCCTCAATGAAGACCAGCGCGCCGTGGCGCCGGTGGTGTATCGCGTGCTGAGCAGCATTGCCGAAGCGATCAAGCAAGGTGAGCGCGATTACCCAGCGCTGATCGCTGTGCAGTTGCAGGTGCTTGAATCGGCGGGGCTGCGTCCGGATTATCTGGAAATCCGTCATGGCCTGACCTTGCGCCCGGCGACGGCGGACGACCGCGATCTGGTGATTCTCGCGGCGGCGTTCCTCGGCACTACGCGGCTGATCGACAACCTGCACCTGAATCTCGATAGCCCGATTTAAGCAGCAACGAATTTCCCTGTGGGAGCGAGCCGGCTCGCGAAGGCGGTGTATCAGCTGACATTAAGGTCGACTGACACGCCGCCTTCGCGAGCAGGCTCGCTCCCACAGGTGTTTTCGGGGCATGCCGGTTGGGCGAAACTCTTCCGGGCGCCTCCGTTTGTCGGCCAGATTCCTCTGCGGATGTTAAAAAAGTACAGGGATCTGGTCAGACAAAGTCAAGACAGATTGCAGCGCGAGGTTTACTGTATTCGCCCTGTGTCCAGATCTCGTGTCGACGCAGTTGATCCCATGCATTAAAAGGGCATGGCTGATCTGAACCGTGTTCAAAAGGCCGTTCAAGTAAAAAGGAAAACCGCAGCGATGGCGTACTACCGCACTCCTCACGACGTTACCGCTCTGCCCGCCTGGCAAGCGTTGAAAGATCACCGCCAAGCCATGCAGGATTTCAGCATGCGCGAAGCCTTCAACGCCGATCCGCAGCGTTTCAATCAATTCACCCTCAGCAGCTGCGGCCTGTTTCTCGATTATTCGAAGAATTTGATCAACGCCGAGACCCGCAACCTGCTGGTGGGTCTGGCCAACGAAGTCGATCTGAAGGGCGCGATCAAAGCGCTGTTCGACGGCGAAATCGTCAACGCTTCCGAAGGCCGCCCGGCACTGCACACCGCCCTGCGCCGCCCGGTTGGCGACAAATTGTCGGTCAACGGCGTCAACGTGATGCCGGAAGTGCACAAGGTGCTGAACCAGATCACCGATCTGGTCGGCCGCATTCACGATGGCTTGTGGCGTGGCTACACCGAGAAGCCGATCACCGACGTGGTCAATATCGGTATCGGTGGTTCGTTCCTCGGTCCTGAGCTGGTGTCCGAAGCGCTGCTGTCCTACGCGCAGAAAGGCGTGCGTTGCCATTATCTGGCGAACATCGACGGCAGTGAATTCCACGAGCTGACGCAGAAACTGCGCGCCGAGACCACGCTTTTCATTGTTTCGTCGAAGTCGTTCAACACCCTCGAAACCCTGAAGAATGCTCAGGCTGCACGCGCCTGGTACCTGGCCCAGGGCGGCTCGGAAGCCGAGCTGTATCGCCACTTCATCGCTGTATCGAGCAACAACGCCGCTGCGGTGGCCTTCGGGATCCGCGAAGAAAACATCTTCCCGATGTGGGACTGGGTCGGCGGCCGTTACTCGCTGTGGTCGGCGATCGGTTTGCCGATCGCCCTGGCGATCGGCATGTCCAACTTCAAGGAACTGCTGTCCGGTGCCTACACCATGGACCAGCATTTCCAGACCGCGCCGTTCGAACAGAACATGCCGGTGCTGCTGGCACTGCTCGGCGTCTGGTACGGCAACTTCTGGGGTGCGCAGAGTCACGCGATCCTGCCGTACGACCACTACCTGCGTAACATCACCAAGCACTTGCAACAGTTGGACATGGAGTCCAACGGCAAGAGCGTGCGTCAGGACGGCACCTCGGTGTCGACCGACACCGGCCCGGTGATCTGGGGTGGCGTCGGCTGCAACGGTCAGCACGCCTACCACCAGTTGCTGCACCAGGGCACCCAACTGATCCCTGCCGACTTCATCGTGCCGATCGTCAGCTTCAACCCGGTTTCCGACCACCACCAGTGGCTGTACGCCAACTGCCTGTCGCAGAGCCAGGCGCTGATGCTCGGCAAGACCCTGCCGGAAGCCGAAGCCGAGCTGCGCGACAAAGGCATGGGCGAAGACGACGTGCGCAAACTGGCGCCGCACAAGGTGATCCCGGGCAATCGTCCGAGCAACACCCTGGTAGTCGAACGCATCAGCCCGCGTCGCCTCGGCGCGCTGGTTGCGATGTATGAGCACAAAGTGTTCGTGCAAAGCGTGGTCTGGGGCATCAACGCCTTCGACCAGTGGGGTGTGGAACTGGGCAAGGAACTGGGCAAAGGCGTCTACAACCGCCTGGTCGGCAGCGACGAGACCGTGGCTGACGATGCCTCGACTCAGGGCCTGATCAACTACTTCCGCGGGCGTCATCGCGGCTGATAAAAGCCTCCGGGCACAACGCTGTTCCCTGTGGGAGCGAGCCTGCTCGCGAAATCGGTGCGTCATTCAACACTGTGTTGACTGATCCGCCACCTTCGCGAGCAGGCTCGCTCCCACAGTTGTTTTGGCGCATGACTTGAACCTGTGCAGCGCTCGGCGCATCTTTATTCGTGTCGCACCACAAGAATAAGGAACCGTCATGTTCGATATCAGCACGTTCCCCAAAGCCGATGCCGTGCGCCAGGCCGCGCAGTTGAGCCAGGACGAGTATCGGCGCCTGTACCGCGAATCGATTGAACACCCCAGCGTCTTCTGGGCCGAGCAGGCCACGCGCTTTCTCGACTGGAGCACGCCGTGGCAGACCGTGCAGCGCTATGACCTGAAAACCGGTGAAGCGGCCTGGTTTGCTGGCGGCAAGCTCAACGTCAGCTACAACTGCATCGACCGCCACCTCGACCAACGTGGCGAACAGACCGCGCTGCTCTGGGAGGGGGACGACCCAGCCGAATCGGCGCAGATCACTTACAACAAACTCCATCACCACGTCTGCCGCCTGGCCAACGTGTTGAAAAGCCGTGGCGTGAAGAAAGGCGACCGGGTGTGCATCTACATGCCGATGATCCCCGAAGCCGCCTATGCCATGCTCGCCTGCGCGCGAATCGGTGCGATCCATTCGGTAGTGTTTGGCGGGTTCTCTCCGGATTCCCTGCGTGATCGAATTCTCGACGCCGACTGTCGTACCGTGATCACCGCCGATGAAGGCGTGCGCGGCGGCCGCTTCGTGCCGCTGAAAAACAACGTCGACAAAGCCCTGCAAAGTTGCCCGAACGTCAGCACCGTGGTGGTGGTCGAGCGCACGCAGGGCCAGGTCGACTGGGTCGAAGGCCGCGACCTCTGGTATCACCAGGCCGTACGCGAAGTCGACGACGACTGCCCGCCGGAACCGATGGACGCCGAAGATCCGCTGTTCATCCTCTACACCTCCGGCAGCACCGGCAAACCCAAAGGCGTGCTGCACACCACCGGCGGCTACCTGCTGCAAGCGGCGATGACCTTCAAGTACGTGCTCGATTACCGCGACGGCGAAGTATTCTGGTGCACCGCCGACGTCGGCTGGGTCACTGGCCACAGTTACATCGTCTACGGGCCGCTGGCCAACGGTGCGACCACCCTGATGTTCGAAGGCGTGCCGAGCTACCCGAGCAGTTCGCGCTTCTGGCAGGTCATCGACAAGCACAAGGTCAACATTTTCTACACCGCACCCACCGCCCTGCGCGCGTTGATGCGCGAAGGCGCCGGACCATTGAAGGAAACTTCGCGCGCCAGCCTCAGATTGCTCGGCAGCGTCGGTGAGCCGATCAACCCGGAAGCGTGGGAATGGTATTTCAATGCCGTCGGTGAACAGCGCTGCCCGATCGTCGACACCTGGTGGCAGACCGAAACCGGCGGCATCATGCTCAGCCCGCTGGTCAGCGCGCAACGGATCAAACCGGGCTGCGCGACGCAACCGATGTTCGGCGTGCAACCGGTATTGCTCGACGAAGTCGGCAAGGAAATCAAAGGCGCCGGCAGCGGCGTGCTGGCGATCAAATCGAGCTGGCCGGCGCAGATCCGCAGTGTCTACGGCGATCCGCAGCGGATGATCGACACCTACTTCAAACCCTACCCCGGCTATTACTTCACCGGCGACGGCGCCCGACGTGACGAGGACGGCGATTACTGGATCACCGGACGCATCGATGATGTGATCAACGTCTCCGGCCACCGCATCGGCACCGCCGAAGTGGAAAGCGCCCTGGTGCTGCACGACAGCATCGCCGAGGCCGCCGTGGTCGGTTATCCCCACGACGTCAAAGGCCAGGGCATCTACGCGTTCGTCACGCCAATGAACGGCACCGAGGCCAACGAAGAGCTGAAGAAAGGCCTGCTGGCGCATGTCAGCAAGGAAATCGGCAGCTTCGCCAAACCGGACCTGATCCAGTGGGCGCCGGCGCTGCCAAAGACCCGCTCGGGCAAGATCATGCGGCGGATTTTGCGCAAGATTGCCTGCAATGAGCTCGACAGTCTCGGCGATACTTCCACCCTGGCTGATCCAAGCGTCGTACAAGACCTCGTTGATAAACGGCTCAATACTTGAGAGCTGCAAGTTTCTAGCTACAAGCTGCAAGCTAAAGCGGTCCGCGCAGCTTTTCGCTTTTCGCTTGCAGCTAGAAACTTGCCGCTTGTAGCTCCGCGACTGCTAAGCTTCGCGTTTTTTTCAGCAAGGCGCCCGCATGTCTTCCTTGAATCAGGCGCTGCGCGCCGCCCTCGATCAACGCCAGGACCTGCTCGCTGTGCTGCACAGCCAGGGCACCGATTGCTATCGGCTGTTCCACGGCAGCCAGGAAGGCGCCGGCGGCCTGACCATCGACCGCTACGGTCCGCAATTGCTGGTACAGAGTTTTCACCAGACGCTCGAACGTGACGACCTGCTGCAACTGCATGCCATGGTCAACCAGACGCTGGGCTTCGACAGCCTGCTGGTCTACAACGACCGTTCCCGTGGCAACTCGCGGATCGATCGCGAAGACAGCGTCTATAAAGCCGATGACGCTGCACTGGCCGATCTGGTCGGGCATGAATGGGGTCTGAACTATCGAGTGCGCGGGCGTCATGCCGGGCAGGATCCGCTGCTGTTCCTCGACCTGCGCAACACCCGTGGCTGGGTCAAGGACCACGCGCAAGGCAAAAGCGTGCTCAACCTGTTCGCCTACACCTGTGGCGTTGGCCTCAGTGCAGCGGCGGGCGGTGCGCGCGAGGTGTGCAACCTGGACTTTGCCGAGGGCAATCTGGCGGTCGGTCGGGAGAATGGTTTGCTCAACCCGCAGCTGCCGCCGATGCAATTCATTCAGTCCGATTACTTTCCGGCGATCCGCGAACTCGCCGGCCTGCCGATCAGCCAGCGGCGCGGGCAGAAGCTGCCAAGCTATCAGCGCCTCGAACAACGCCAATACGATCTGGTGCTGCTCGACCCGCCGGCGTGGGCCAAAAGTGCGTTCGGCACCGTCGATCTGCTGCGCGATTATCAGAGCCTGCTCAAACCCGCGCTGCTGACCACCGCCGATGACGGCGTGCTGATCTGCTGTAACAACCTGGCGAAAGTCAGCATGGACGACTGGCGCGAACAAGTGCTGCGCTGCGCCGAAAAAGCCGGCCGCCCGGTACGCGAATGGAGCGTGATGACCCCGGGCGCCGACTTCCCTTCCCAGGACCAGCAACCACCGTTGAAGACGCTGATCTTGCAGCTGTGATCCCTCAGGCATGAGCGATTACATTCCCCTGTGGGAGCGAGCCTGCTCGCGAAAGCGCAGTGTCAGTCGACTTGTTTTTCACTGAACCACCGCATTCGCGAGCAGGCTCGCTCCCACAAGGGAGATCTGTTCCTACAGAAATTTCTGAACAATCCTGTCCCACATCAAGCACTTCGGAACCAGAATCGCGTGCCATACTCCAAGGCACTCCGATTCAGACAGATGAAGCCGCACATGCCCAAAGGATTGATTCGCGCGATTGGCGCACTGCTGACAGCCCTGGCCCTCTACAGCCTGCTGGGGTTTCTGATCCTGCCGGGCATTGCCTTGCGCGTGGCCAACCAGCAACTGGCGAACTATGCGACGGTGCCGGCGCATCTGCAGCGCATCGAACTGAACCCGTTCAGCCTTGAGGTCACCCTGTGGGGCCTGGTCATCGGCGAGCCGGGCAAGGAGCAGGTCGGCTTCGATCGCCTCTATGCCAACCTGCAGATCGATAGCCTGTGGACCAAAGCCCTGCATCTGTCCGACATCGAACTGGACAAACCCAAAAGCGAAATTCTCTTCGCCAAGGACGGCAAGCTCAACCTGCTGGGCCTGTTCAACGTGCCGCCGAGCGAGCCGACACCCGCCGATCCCGACGCCAAGCCGTTTCCGCTGCGCATCGACAACATCAAACTGGCCGGGGGCGTGGTGCATTTCCAGGATATGCGTCCCAGTGAGCCGATCGAATTTCTTTACGACGACCTCAGTTTCGAGCTGAAAAACCTCAGCACATTGCCTGAGGACAGCGCCGACATGACCCTCGTCGCCATCGGCCCCGCTGGCGGGCGGATCGACTGGACCGGCAATTTCAGCCTGATCCCGTTCACCTCTGAAGGCACCCTGAAAGTCACCGATGGCCAGATGAAATCCTTCTGGCCTTACGTGCGTGACGCCGTGCCGCTGGTGCTGGAAAACGGCGTGGTCAGCCTCAGCACCGAGTACAAACTCAACCTGTCGAAACAGACCGAACTGCTGCTGAACAACGTCGCGGTGAGCATTGCGCCATTCGCCATCAAGGCCCCGGATGGGCGCCCACTGGCCAGGCTCGAACGTCTCGACGTCAGCGAAACCTCGCTGGACCTGGCCAAGCAACAGGTGGTGGTCGGCAAGATCCGCAGCAACAAGCTGGAAACCTGGGCGGCGCTGGAAGCCGACGGCCAACTGGACTGGCAGAAACTGTTCGCCAGCCAACCGTCGAAACCGGCTGCCAAAGCCGCTGCCGAACCGGCGGGAACACCTGCTGCTGCCGACTCGCCGAAACCTGAACCAAGCGCACCGAGCAAGCCATGGCAGGTGCTGGTCAAGGATGTGCAACTGCGCAACTACACGGTCCATCTCGCCGACCGCTCGGCGCAACCGGCGGTGGCGCTGGACATCACCCCGCTGAACGTCGATCTGCAGGATTTCGACAGCCTCAACGGCTCGCCTTTCAAGCTCAAGCTCGACAGCGGCCTCGGCAAGCAAGGCAAGATCAGCGCCGACGGCACGGTCAACCTGGCCCCGGTCAACGCCCAGCTCAACGTGAAAACCCAGGACGTCGACCTGCGTGTCGCGCAGTCCTACATCAACCCGTTCATTCGCCTGGAGCTGCGCAGCGGCATGCTCGGCAGTGATCTCAAGGTCAACCTGAAGAGCACCGAGCCACTGGCCCTCAGCGTCACCGGCCGCGCGCAGATCGATCAACTGCACACCCTCGATACGCTCAAGACCCGCGACTTCCTCAAATGGCAGCAAGTGGTGGTCGACGGCATCAATTATCAGCACGGCGACAGCCTGTCGATCGACAAGGTCAACCTGTTGCAGCCGTATGTGCGCTTCATGATCAATGACGATCGCACCACCAACGTCGACGACCTGCTGATCCCACAACCGGCCGACAGCGGAGCAAAAAGCAACGCAGCCAAACCGGCCGGCAAGGACAAACCACTGGGCATTCACATCGGCGCGATTGCGATCAACGACGGCTCGGCCAACTTCGCCGACTTCAGTCTGACACCCAACTTCGCCACCGCCGTGCAACAGCTCAACGGCCAGATCGGCACCATCGACAGCCGTCAGGCAAAACCGGCCAGCGTTGACATCAAAGGCAAGGTCGACCGCTATGCGCCGGTGACCATCAAGGGTGCGGTCAATCCGTTCGACCCGATGGCCAGCCTCGACATCGCCACCAGTTTCAAGCGCGTCGAGCTGACCACTCTGACGCCCTACTCCGGCAAATTCGCCGGCTACCGCATCCGCAAGGGCCGGCTGAATCTTGACCTGCACTACCTGATTACCAAGGGCCAATTGAAAGCCGAAAACAAGGTCGTCGTCGAGCAACTGCAACTGGGCGAAAAGGTCGACAGCCCCGATGCAGTGAGTCTGCCGCTGAAGCTGGCGATCGCCCTGCTCAAGGATGTCGACGGCAAGATCTCCATCGAATTGCCGGTGACCGGCGACCTGAATAATCCACAGTTCAGCGTCATGCCGATCGTCTGGCAGACCCTGCGCAATCTGATCGTCAAAGCCGCCGCCGCACCGTTCAAGATGATCGGCGGGCTGGTCAGTGGTGGCGGCTCCGAAGACCTCGGCACGGTGTCCTTCGCGCCGGGCTCCAGCGATCTGAGCAAAGACGCCGAAGCGGCGCTGGTGAAACTGTCGCAAGCGCTCAAGGAACGCCCGGCGCTGCGCCTTGAAATTGAAGGCACTGCCGCGAAGAGCAGCGATGGGCCCCTGCTGGCCGAGCAACGTCTGGAACGCGAATATCAGTACAACTACTACAAGATGCTCCAGCGCCGTGGCGACAAAGTCCCGGCCCAGGCGTCGCTGCTGCAAGTGCCCGAAAGCGAGAAAGGCGCGTTGCTCGAAGGCATCTACCGCACACGCCTGAAAACCCAGCCACCGGCAGAATGGAAAGATCTGGGCAAGGAAGAGCGCACGGCGAAAATGCGCCAGGGCGTGATCGCATTCTGGAGTGGCAGCGAGGTGCTGTTGCGACAGTTGGGCCAGGATCGCGCCAGCACCATCAAGGATTACCTGGTCGACAAGGGCAAGCTCGAAGATGACCGCGTGTACTTCATCGACGCCAACCTCGGCGAGGCCGAAAGCGATGGCCGCGTGGTCACGCAAATGCACCTGGATGCAGAATGACCGTGCGTGACTGGCTGGCTGTGCTCGCGCTGACGTGCGCCGCCGGCCACGCGTCGGCGTCGGATACATTGCGCTGCGGCAGCCAGTTGATCAGCCTCGGCGACCGCGCCAGCGAAGTGCTGCAAAAATGCGGCGAGCCGGTCAGTCGCGACGTGCTCGGCTACAAGCGCAGTGCCAATCGCCGCGAAGAGTTTCAGGTCGAGGAATGGACCTACGGCCCGAACAACGGCATGTATCAATACCTGCGCTTCGAAGGCAATCGCCTGCGGCAGATCAACAGCAAACGCGGTAACTGAGAAGAGCAAAAGATCGCAGCCTTCGGCAGCTCCTACATTTGGAATGCATTTCCCTGTAGGAGCTGCCGAAGGCTGCGATCTTTTGATTCTCCAAATAGAACAGGCCCCGACACAAGTGCCGGGGCCTGTAATGGTCACATCCGTGTGACCGTTCGCATGAACTCTAAAGTTGCGGCAGACGTATTGCTCGGCCCGTCTGTCGCGTCTTCTCCCGGTTCAGGCGAGAAGTCTTGCCTTACTCGGCTTTCAGGCCGTCAGCGGAGACCGCTTTAACGCCTTTGATTTTCTTGGCAATGCCAACGGCGACTTCTTTCTGCGACTCGGTTACCGCAGTGGTCGACGACAGGGAAACTACACCCTTGTTGGTTTCGACTTTGATGTCGGTGCCTGGAATGCCTTTTTCGGTAACCAGGTCAGCTTTGACCTTGGTGGTGATCCAGGTGTCGCTGGTATCTTGTTTCATTTCGGTAACTTCACCGGCAGCCAGAACCATTGGCGCCTGGGTAGCCTGAGCGGACTGGGCGAAAGCGCCACCAGCCATGGTCAGGGTCAGAGCGGTAGCAGCGGCAGTGATAGCGAACTTCTTCATACGAGTAACTCCTGTTTTTACTGGAAGTCTGCTGTAACGCTTGTCAGCAGGGTTACCGGAGATATTGCGAACGCTGTGCCAACTTTTTCCGACACATAAAACCCTTTGAAAACAATGAGTTATAAAAAACGGTAATTTTCGTTTTCATGCAAAATGCATGACTGGCCAAATCTTCGCATGCAAGTTGCGGTTTTCTGGAAAGTTCATAAGCTGCTGAAATTATTGGAGCTTTTGTTAAGTGGTCGGGATATGAAAATGCCCCGCAGTGCGGGGCATTCTTCGTTCGCTCGATTCAGCCTTACGTACCGCTGGCCGTGCAACCCCGAGGCGAGTAATCGGCGTTGACCGTCGTCGCACACGTCCATACACCGGAGGTATTCCCCGTCGCCGCCCCGGAACGAGAAAGCGTAATGGTTTTACCTAACACCGGGCCCGGTGCATTGAGCAGGGTACAGGTAAGCGTACCTTCGCCAGTCGCCGCTGTGCCTGTAACCGCCAACGTACAGTTGGAAGTAGTAGTCGCACCATTGGCAACGTTGGCCAAGGTTGGAGCTGTGCCTTGATTGATCGTGTCCTCGAATGGCACTTTCAATGCACTAATCTCCGCCAACCCCGCCGTCACCTTCGACCGCGCCTGATACTTCGAATACTGCGGCAGGGCAATAGTCGCCAGAATGCCGATGATCGCCACGACGATCAGCAGCTCGATCAATGTGAAACCTTGTTGTTTTTTCATAGACACGCTCCATGCATGAGTCGAAATCTCATGATCTGGATATGGCTCAGCACAGCCCATGCCAACGCCTTTCAGGCCCCGCCTACTGGGCGCGCGCAATCGCCTGCGCCGTTTCCTACAACCCGCAACCGCACTATCTGACACTTTTTGTCACCTGCACCGGCCGTGTTTGGCGCTGTCACTTGACTAGGCTATAAGTCATGAACGGCAAGCGTGCGGAATCCCCATGAATGACATCGCTCTGAGCGGTCTGGCCAAGCAATTGGTCCAGGCCGAACTGCTCACGGAAACAAGTGCCCGGCAATCCTGGGCGCAGGCCCAGCGCAATCGCGTGTCGCTGGTCAATTACCTGGTGCACAACAAACTGGTCAATAGCCGGCAAATTGCCGAGATCGCCTCGGAACATTTCGGCATGGCCCTGCTCGATCTGCATTGCCTCGACAAAGAGACTCAGCCCAAGGGCCTGGTCAGTGAAAAACTGGTTCGTCAGCACTGCGCGCTGCCCTTGTGGCGGCGCGGCAACAAATTGTTCGTGGGCCTTTCCGACCCGAGCAATCAGCAGGCGATCAGCGACATCCAGTTCAGCACCGGCCTGAGCACCGAAGCGATTCTGGTCGAGGACGACAAGCTCAGCGACGCCATCGACAAGTTCTTCGACAGCCATGCTTCGGGCCTGGAGGAAATGGCCGATGTCGATCTCGATGGCCTCGACGTCGAGTCCATTGATGACAACAAACAGGACGTGATCGGCGGCCTCGATGCCGACGACGCCCCGGTTGTGCGCTTCGTCCACAAAATGCTGCTCGATGCGATCAAGAGCGGCTCTTCCGACCTGCACTTCGAACCCTACGAAAAAAACTATCGGGTGCGCATGCGCACCGACGGCATGCTGCGCGAGGTGGCCAAACCGCCAATCCAATTGGCCGGGCGTATTGCCGCGCGCTTGAAGGTGATGGCCAGTCTGGATATTTCGGAACGGCGCAAACCCCAGGACGGGCGCATCAAGATGCGGCTGTCTAAAAGCAAATCCATCGATTTTCGCGTCAACACCCTGCCGACCCTGTGGGGCGAAAAAGTGGTGATCCGGATTCTCGACCCGTCCAGTGCGCAAATGGGCATCGACGCTTTGGGTTATGAGGCCGAACAAAAGGCCTTGTACCTCGCCGCGCTGAAACAGCCGCAAGGGATGATTCTGGTCACCGGCCCCACCGGCTCCGGCAAAACCGTGTCGCTGTACACCGGGCTGAACATCCTCAACACCGTCGACATCAATATTTCCACCGCCGAAGACCCGGTCGAAATCAACATGGAAGGCATCAACCAGGTCAACGTCAATCCCCGCCAAGGGCTGGACTTTGCCCAAGCGCTGCGTTCGTTCCTGCGTCAGGACCCGGACGTAATCATGGTCGGCGAGATCCGCGATCTGGAAACCGCCGAGATCGCGATCAAGGCCGCGCAGACCGGCCACCTGGTGCTGTCGACCCTGCACACCAACAGCGCGGCGGAAACCCTCACGCGCCTGCACAACATGGGCATTCCCGGTTTCAACATTGCCACTTCGGTCAGCCTGATCATCGCCCAGCGTCTGGCGCGCAAGTTGTGCGCGCATTGCAAGCGGCCGCTGGAAATCCCTCATGAAACCTTGCTCAAGGAAGGCTTCCCCGAGGAACGCATCGGCCATTTCACGATCTACGAGCCGGTCGGTTGCGATCACTGCAACGGCGGTTACAAAGGACGCGTGGGGATTTATGAAGTGGTAAAGAACACACCGGACCTGCAACGGTTGATCATGGCCGAGGGCAATTCGCTGGAAATCGACATCCAGATGCGTCGCGACGGTTTCGCCGATCTGCGCACCTCCGGGCTGCACAAGGCCATGCAAGGCATCACCAGCCTTGAGGAAATCAACCGGGTCACCAAGGATTGAACATGGCGGTCAAGGCAGCGAAAGTCAGCGTTTACGCCTGGGAAGGCACCGACCGCAAAGGCAGCAAGGTCACGGGCGAGTTGAGCGGGCAGAATCCCGCACTGATCAAGGCGCAGCTGCGCAAACAGGGGATCAACCCGGGCAAGGTGCGCAAGAAATCCGCATCCCTGCTGACCTTGGGCAAACGCATCAAACCGCAGGACATCGCCCTGTTTACCCGGCAGATGGCGACGATGATGAAGGCCGGTGTGCCGCTGTTGCAGTCGTTCGACATCATCGGTGAAGGCTTCGAAAACCCGGCCATGCGCAAACTGGTCGACGAGGTCAAACAGGAGGTCGCCGCCGGCAACAGCTTCGCCACGGCCCTGCGCAAGAAGCCTCAATACTTCGACGAGTTGTACTGCAACCTGGTCGACGCCGGCGAACAGTCCGGCGCCCTCGACACCTTGCTTGAACGTGTGGCGACCTATAAGGAAAAAAGCGAAGCGCTCAAGGCCAAGATCAAGAAAGCCATGACCTACCCCACCGCTGTGGTACTGGTGGCGGCAGTGGTGACCGGCATTCTGCTGGTCAAAGTGGTGCCGCAGTTCCAGTCGGTGTTTTCCGGCTTCGGCGTCGAATTGCCCGGCTTTACGCTGATGATCATCAGCCTGTCGGAGTTCATGCAGCAGTGGTGGTGGGCGATTCTTCTTGCACTGGTGGCAGCGTTTTTCGGCACTCGCCACGCGTTGAAGACATCGCAGGCCCTGCGTGACCGTCGCGATGCCTGGCTGCTGAAACTGCCGCTGGTGGGCACCTTGATGTACAAGTCCGCCGTCGCACGTTTTGCCCGCACCCTGTCGACCACTTTTGCGGCCGGTGTGCCTTTGGTGGAAGCGCTGGATTCGGTGGCCGGCGCCACTGGCAATGTGGTGTTCAAGCGCGCGGTGTTGCGAGTTCGGCAGGACGTCTCGACCGGTATGCAGCTGAATTTCTCGATGCGCAGCACCGGTGTGTTTCCGAACATGGCCGTGCAGATGACCGCCATTGGCGAGGAATCCGGAGCGCTGGATGACATGCTCGATAAAGTAGCCGGTTTTTATGAAGCGGAAGTCGATAACATGGTCGACAACCTCACCAGCCTGATGGAGCCATTCATCATGGTGGTGCTGGGGGTCATCGTCGGTGGACTGGTGGTGGCCATGTACCTGCCGATCTTCCAGCTCGGCTCAGCGATCTGACATGCCTATCGACGAACTGTTTACCGTGTATCCGTTGGCCTTTGTGGTCACCGCGCTGCTGCTCGGGCTGGTGGTCGGCAGCTTCCTCAATGTTGTGGTCTGGCGCCTGCCGAAGATGCTCGAGCGCGACTGGCGCCAGCAAGCCCATGATGTGCTCGGCCTGCCCACCGTAACGCCCGTGCCGACCTACAACCTGATGCTGCCGCACTCCGCGTGCCCGCATTGCGGACATCGGATCCGCCCTTGGGAAAACATTCCGCTTCTCAGTTATCTGTGCCTGCGCGGGCGCTGCTCGGCCTGCGCGACGCCGATCAGCAAACGTTACCCGCTGACCGAACTGGGCTGCGGCCTGCTCTCGGCTTTCATCGCCTGGCATCTGGGCTTCGGCTGGCCGGCGGGGTTGCTGATCTTGCTGACGTGGGGCCTGCTGGCGATGAGTCTGATCGACTGCGAGCATCAGCTGCTGCCCGATGTGCTGGTGCTGCCGTTGCTGTGGTTGGGGCTGATCGTCAACAGCTTCGGCGTGTTCGTGGCGTTGCCCGATGCGTTGTGGGGCGCGGTCGCGGGTTATCTGGCGCTGTGGTCGGTGTTCTGGCTGTTCAAACTGCTCACCGGCAAGGACGGCATTGGTCATGGCGATTTCAAGCTGCTGGCCTTGCTCGGCGCATGGGGTGGCTGGCAGATTCTGCCGCTTACGATTCTGTTGTCATCGTTGGTGGGGGCGATTTTGGGCGTGGTCATGCTGCGCCTGCGCGCTCAGGAAAGCTCTACACCGATCCCCTTCGGACCCTTTCTGGCAATTGCCGGCTGGATTGCCTTGCTCTGGGGTGGTCAAATAACCGACTTCTATTGGCAGTCTGTCGGTTTGAAATGAATACCCCTGTGGAAAAACCCTGGATTCTCGGCCTGACCGGCGGCATCGGCAGCGGCAAAAGTGCGGCGGCGCAGCACTTCATCGATCTCGGTGTGCATGTGGTGGATGCCGATCATGCGGCGCGATGGGTAGTCGAGCCGGGGCGTCCGGCGCTGGCGAAAATCGCCGAGCACTTCGGCTCCGGCGTGTTGCAGGCCGACGGCACGCTGGATCGTGCCGCCCTGCGCAAACTGATTTTTGAAGACCCTGAACAGCGGCGTTGGCTCGAAGCGCTGCTGCATCCGTTGATCGGCGAGGAAATCGCTCATCATCTGGCGCAGGCAAAATCGCCTTACGCGATTCTGGTTTCACCATTGCTGATCGAGTCCGGGCAATACGCGATGACCCAGCGCATCCTGGTCATCGATGCGCCGCAACAACTGCAGATCGAACGCACCTTGCAGCGTGACCAGACCAGCGAACAACAAGTGCAGGCGATCCTCAAGGCGCAATTGAGCCGTGAAGATCGCGTGAGCCGTGCCGACGATGTCATCGTCAACGACCGCGACCTCGCCTGGCTGCACAGCGAAGTCGAGCGTCTGCATCACTTTTACCTGACTTTATCCGGAGGCCAAGCATGAGCCAGATTCCAACCGTTGAATGCCCGACCTGCGGCGCCCCCGTCGAATTCACCCCGGCGAACAAATTCCGTCCGTTTTGCTCTGATCGCTGCAAACTGATCGACCTTGGCGCCTGGGCCTCGGAAGAGCACAAGATTCCGGTCGCCCCGGATGCCGAAGACGAGCTGTTTTCCGGCGATTTCGATCCGCGTCACTGATCGCCGATCAGGTTGCATAAAACCCGCACGGGGATGGCGCTTCGGAGTGGATCAGGACTTCGGATCGTCGTCCTTCCACGGCGCCGACAGGTAGCGGGTGCGGTTGAAGGTCTCCAGCCATTCCGGGCAGAACACCACCAACGCACTGACGACCATGCCGTTGATAAAGGCCTCGGGAAACAGCAGCAGCCACAAGTAACCGACGAAATCCTCCAGCCATTCCGGCATGGCGAAGAGGCCGTCGTACCACAGCAGTGTCAGGCTGAGGATCAGGCACGACAGGCCTGACAACGCAGCGGCGAAGAAACCGGAACAGAAGATGTAAACGAACGGATTTCGTGGCTGCGCACGCTCGACCAGAATCGCCACGCATTCGGTGATCAGCACTGGCAGCAGAATCAGCAACGCGCCATTGACGCCCACCGCAGCCAGGTCCTGACGCCCCAGCAGCACCAGCCCCATCTGCGCAACCAGCCCGCCGACGATCGCCAGCGGCCAATCGAGCAGCAGCGTCACCGCCGTCATGCCGATGAAGTGATAAGACACGCCAGTGTCGAAATCCCTGCGCACCAGCCACAGCAGAAACAGCGCGAACACCGTGCCGAACAGCAAGTGCTGCCGGCGACTGTCGCTGAACAGCTCGACCCATGACGCACGCATGACCGCCCAGAGCAGCACCGGCAGATAAATCAGCCAGCCGAGCGTCAGGCTTGCCGTTGAAAGCAGTTCGGCACCGATCATGATTCCCTCACCTGCTACTCGACACGCTTTTTTGTAGGAGCTGCCGAAGGCTGCGATCTTTTGATCTTGTTTATAAAAGCAAAAGATCGCAGCCTTCGGCAGCTCCTACAAGGACGCAATCGCACGACCTTCATATCTGGGCCGATGCAAAGCTATCTGCTTGTCGCATTTGGACGCTAAGCTTGGGCTTATGGATGATTCAGATTATTTACGCCTGCTGACCATCGCGGCCGAGCAGGCCAATGCGTTCCTGTCCAATGCCCGCAAATGGGAGCGTGAGCGTTGGGTCTGCCAGCGCCTGCTGCAAGGTTTGAACATCCCCTACCGCGCCGACGAGTTCGCCCCGGCCGGTGAGCCGCCGGACGTGTTGTTCCGCGATGCCAATTTCGAGGTTTTTTTCGTCCTCGATGAAGGCCGGCGTCTCAATGACGAGTGGCGCGACGAATTGCAGCGTCGGCGCAGCGCGTTTTCCCTGAGCCAACTGGTGCGCCGCGAAGCCAAGCCAAAACGCATCCCGGCCAATGAATTTCTCCTGCGCCTGGCGCCGACCCTGCGCAAGAAGGCGCACAACTATAAGGAACGCGGCATGGATCTGGGTGAGCTGGACATCATCGCCTTCGCCAGCCTCAAGCGCGAAGTGCTGGATCTCAACAGTCATTTCCCGCCACCGACCGAATATCTGCGTCAGGGCTGGCGCTCGCTGTCGCTGGTCGGCCCGACATTCGCCCGCGTGCTGTTCGCCCACCCCGACGCACCGGACTTTCTGCGCAGCAACCTCGGCCGCAGCATTGTGTTCGACGTGGGCATCAGCCTGTGACGCCGCTGCAGCAGTTGATCGCCGAGGTTCCGCAAACGGGCAGTGTGCGCTGGATCGGTGTGCGTCCAGAATCCCGTGGGCCGATGCTCGAGCTCGACGCGGTCGAAGCGCGGCTGGAAGCCGGGCTTACCGGCGACCACGCCCGTCCGGGCATTCGCAATGCGCGGCAGGTGACGCTGATTCAGTGGGAGCACCTGGCGGTGATCAACGCCTTGATGGGCCGTCCCGATGACCAGCCGATCCGGCCTGAAGATCTGCGGCGCAATCTCGTTATAAGCGGAATCAATTTGTTTAGCCTGAAGGGGCGGCGCTTTCGCATCGGGCAAGCGATACTCGAAACCACTGGCTGGTGTCAGCCCTGCGCACGTTTGCAGAACAATCTGGGCCCGGGCACTTTCCAGGCCGTGCGCGGGCATGGCGGGATCACCGCCCGGGTGTTACAAAGCGGCATCATTCGTATCGACGATAGCGTGTCCGTCGAACCGGTTCCGGACAGCGGCTACGCTGCGTTCAACCCGGGCTGAAAACCGCTGTAGCCTGTGCTCATTCAGTAACGTCTACCTGACGAGGCAAATATGACCAGCCGCCTGAACCCCGAAGACCAAAAGCATGTCGAAGAGTACCTGCAACTGTCCCAACACCGTGTCGAGCGCCGGCCTTTCCGGCCATGGATGCTCCTGGTGCTGGTATTGGCAGTGACCATCGGTCTAGGCCTGTTGAGCCGATTTATCAGTTATCTGACGCTATGAGCTGCCTGGCGCTCGCTTGGGTAACTGCGAAAAAGATTTCCTTTAAAAACCTTGCGAGTAATCCCTATGTCCCATCGTATTGTCATTGTCGGCGGCGGCGCCGGCGGTCTGGAGTTGGCTACCCGTCTGGGTAAGACTCTGGGCAAGCGCGGCACGGCCAGCGTCATGCTGGTCGACGCGAACCTGACCCATATCTGGAAGCCGCTGCTGCACGAAGTGGCCGCCGGCTCCCTGAACTCTTCCGAAGACGAACTCAACTATGTCGCCCAGGCGAAATGGAACCACTTCGAGTTCCAGCTCGGGCGCATGAGCGGGCTCGATCGCGCGCAGAAGAAAATCCAGCTGGCCGCAACCTACGACGAAAACGGCGTCGAGCTGGTGCCGGCGCGTGAAGTGGCTTATGACTCGCTGGTGATCAGCGTCGGCAGTACCACCAACGATTTCGGCACCCAGGGCGCAGCGCAGCATTGTCTGTTCCTCGATACGCGCAAACAGGCCGAGCGCTTCCACCAGCAATTGCTCAATCATTATCTGCGCGCCCACGCCGGGCAGACCGACGTGGTCGAGCAGATCAGCGTGGCCATCGTCGGCGCTGGCGCCACCGGCGTCGAACTGGCAGCCGAACTGCACAACGCCGCCCATGAATTGGCCGCGTATGGTCTGGACCGGATCAAACCGGAAAACATGCACATCACGCTGATCGAAGCCGGCCCACGGGTGCTGCCTGCCCTGCCGGAACGCATCAGCGGGCCGGTGCACAAGACCCTGGAGAAGCTCGGGGTCAATGTGATGACCAACGCAGCAGTCAGCGAAGTGACTGCGGACAGCCTGATCACCGCCGATGGCAACGAGATCAAGGCCAGCCTGAAAGTCTGGGCTGCCGGCATTCGCGCACCGGGTTTCCTCAAGGACATCGACGGTCTGGAAACCAACCGTATCAATCAGCTGCAAGTGCTGCCGACTCTGCAAACCACTCGCGACGAAAACATCTTCGCCTTCGGTGACTGCGCAGCCTGCCCGCAACCGGGCACTGATCGCAACGTGCCGCCGCGTGCACAAGCGGCGCATCAACAAGCCTCATTGCTGGCCAAGTCGCTGAAACTGCGCATCGAAGGCAAGACCCTGCCGGAGTACAAATACACCGACTACGGCTCGCTGATTTCGCTGTCGCGTTTTTCTGCTGTGGGTAACTTGATGGGTAACCTGACCGGCAGCGTGATGCTCGAGGGCTGGCTGGCGCGGATGTTCTATGTGTCGCTGTACCGCATGCACCAGATGGCACTGTACGGCCCGTTCCGCACGGCGATGCTGATGCTGGGCAGCAAGATTGGTCGTGGCACCGAGCCGCGTCTGAAACTGCACTAAAGCGCCAACCCGTGGGAGCGAGCCTGCTCGCGAAAGCGGTTGGTCAGTCAACACTGTCGTTGAATGATCCGGCCCCTTCGCGAGCAGGCTCGCTCCCACATTGTTGCGTGCTGTTCTCAAATCAGTAGGCGAAGGCCTGCAATGAATCGCTGTTCATCAGAGCTGGAAGCGCCGCACCATGCCCTGTAGCGCATTGGCCAGCTGCGACAGTTCATGGCTCGATGCGCTGGTCTGATCAGCCCCCGCAGCCGAACGCACCGACAGGTCGCGAATGTTCACCAGATTGCGATCCACTTCCCGCGCCACTTGCGCCTGTTCTTCAGCGGCGCTGGCGATCACCAGGTTGCGCTCGTGAATCTCGTGCACCGACGCCGTGATCGTCACCAACGCCTCACCCGCCCGCTCAGCCAGAACCAAAGTGCTTGCCGCACGGGAAGCGCTGGCCTGCATTGACTCCAGCGCCTGGCTCGAACCGCTGCGCATGCCTTGCACCATCTGTTCGATTTCCTGCGTCGATTGCTGGGTGCGATACGCCAGCGCGCGCACCTCATCAGCCACCACCGCAAAACCTCGACCGCTTTCGCCCGCTCGTGCTGCCTCGATGGCAGCGTTGAGCGCCAGCAGATTGGTCTGCTCGGCGATGGCGCGAATCACGTCCAGAACCTTGCCGATGTCCTGCGACTGATTGGCCAGCGACTGCACCAGTTCACCGGTGTTCTGCACATCGCTGGCCAGGGCATTGATCGCGCTGGCGGTTTCGCTGACGCGCTCCTGGCCCAATCGCGCCGATTGACTGGACTGGCGCGTGGCATCGGACGTCGACACCGCGTTGCGTGCGACTTCCTCCACCGCAGCGGTCATCTGGTTGACCGCAGTGGCGGCTTGCTCGATTTCGTTGTTCTGCTCTTGCAGGCCCTGGGTGCTGTTGACGGTGACGGCGCTCAGTTCATCCGCAGCGGTGGCCAGTTGCGTGGCTGAGCCGCTGATACCTTGCAGGGTCTCGCGCAGGTTCTGTTGCATCGTCGCGAGGGCCTTGAGCAAGCGGCTGACTTCGTCGTTGCCATGGGTTTCGATCGGCCGGGTGAGGTCGCCCTGCGCCACGCTTTCAGCGGCGCTTACGGCGCTGCTCAGCGGCCGGACGATACTGCGCGTGAGCAACATCGCCAGCGCCACTGTGGCCAGCGCTGCCAAGGCAATGAACAGGGTCACGATGGTCCGCGAGGTTTCATAATGCGCAGCGGACTTTTCGCTTTCGGCGGCGACCTGGCGGGCGAACAGATCGGCGAGATCGTTGAGTTGCTTGCCGGAGCCGTCGACCACGGTCTTCATGTCAACCAGGAGCAATTTGGTCAGCTCGTCACGCTTGCCTTGCTCGGCAAGGGTGAATGACTGGGCAATGCCGGTGCGATAGGCGGCGAAGGTTTTCTTGAACTGGTCATACAGCTGCTGACCTTCGGCAGTGTCGACCAGTTTGTCGTAGGCAGCGATCTTCTCGCTCAGCTCCTTGTCGCGGGTGTCCATCTGGCCGCGATAGGTGGCGATGTTGGCCGGATCCTGATCGAGCGCCATACGCAGGGAGATGGTGCGGATGCGCAGCATCAGTTCGCGGATCTCGTCGCCGCCACGGATGCTCGGCAACCAGCGATTCTCCACCGCCACCTCACTGTCGCGAATGCTCGACATCTGCCCCAGCGCAAACACGCCAAGCAAGGCCACCAACACCGCGATCAGGGCAAATCCCAAGGCAGCCCGGGGAGCAATATTCAACTGACGAAGCAACATGACGAACGCCCTTATTCTTGTAATGGCCAGATCAAGGGGCGAAGCGTTGGCAGTCCCCTCGTGTTAGCGGGCTATCGGCAGGTTGTATGACGACTTGAAGGGATTCGCCTCTGGGCAGGCAAAAAAAATCCCCGTATCTTTCGATACGAGGATTTTTAATATGGTCGGGGTAAGGGGATTCGAACTCCTGACATCCTGCTCCCAAAGCAGGCGCGCTACCGGACTGCGCTATACCCCGGTAAAAAAAAGGCGACCTTTCAAAGATCGCCTTCTTCGATCAGCGCTTTTGGCCTCTGATCTTAAGATTCGATCCCAGCGCAAACTGGTTTCAAAAATGGTGGGTCGTGTGGGATTCGAACCTACGACCAATTGGTTAAAAGCCAACTGCTCTACCAACTGAGCTAACGACCCAAATATGGTCGGGGTAAGGGGATTCGAACTCCTGACATCCTGCTCCCAAAGCAGGCGCGCTACCGGACTGCGCTATACCCCGGTTTTAAATTGGCTCCGTGACCAGGACTCGAACCTGGGACCCAATGATTAACAGTCATTTGCTCTACCGACTGAGCTATCACGGAACTACATATTTCAATTTACAACGGTGAAGCCTTGTTGCATCTCGCCACCCGTTCGCATCGCTGCGTTCGTGTGTCTGAGGCGCGCTATTCTACAACCTAGAACACCTCTGTCAACCCCCTAAATTGCTTTCAAGTTAATGATTTGCAACTTATTTCAGTTTCCAACCCAGTGGGTTGAAACGCTGCCGGTGACTGACTGCGGGGCGCACTTTACAAGCCTTTTCCTTTGAGTTCAACAGCCTGGCGAAAAAAAGGCCTCGCAATGCGAGGCCTTCCCGGTTTCATTGCCGCTGAGGCTTAGCCGAAAACGATTTCGTCGTTCTCGACCTTGCCGGTGGCGGTGTCGCCCGGCATGAAATGACCCGACAGGATCAACTGCGCCAGCGGGTTTTCGATCCAGCGCTGGATCGCCCGTTTCAAAGGACGTGCGCCATACACCGGGTCGTAACCGACGGCGATCAGCTTGTCCATCGCTTCCGGGCTCAGCTCCAGCTTCAGCTCGCGCTCGGCCAGACGGCTGCGCAGGCGGCCCAACTGGATCTCGGTAATCCCGGCGATCTGATCTCGCGCCAGCGGCTCGAAGATCACCACCTCGTCGACGCGGTTGATGAACTCCGGACGGAAATGCGACGTCAGCGCGTCCATCACCGCAGCACGCTGCGCCTCACGATCACCGACCAGTTCCTGGATCTGCATCGACCCCAGGTTCGAAGTCATTACGATCACCGTGTTGCGGAAGTCCACCGTGCGCCCGTGGCTATCGGTCAGACGGCCATCCTCGAGCACTTGCAGAAGGATGTTGAAAACATCCGGGTGCGCCTTCTCGACTTCGTCCATAAGGATCACCGAATACGGCTTGCGACGCACCGCTTCAGTCAGATAACCGCCCTCTTCATAGCCGACGTAGCCCGGTGGCGCACCGATCAGACGAGCCACGGAATGTTTCTCCATGAACTCGGACATGTCGATCCGCACCATCGCCTCTTCAGTATCGAAGAGGAATTCGGCCAGCGCCTTGCACAGCTCGGTTTTACCGACACCGGTCGGGCCGAGGAACATGAACGAGCCGCTCGGACGATTCGGGTCGGACAACCCGGCGCGGGAGCGCCGCACGGCGTTGGCCACAGCCACGACCGCTTCTTCCTGACCGATTACCCGTTTGTGCAACAGGCTCTCCATCTTCATCAGCTTGTCGCGCTCGCCTTCAAGCATTTTCGACACCGGGATACCGGTCCACTTCGACACGACTTCGGCGATCTCTTCCTCGGTCACCTTGCTACGCAGCAGCTGATTTTCGCTTTTGCCGTGCTGGTCGACCATTTGCAGGCTGCGCTCCAGATCGGGGATCACCCCGTACTGCAACTCGGCCATGCGGTTCAGATCGCCTTTGCGGCGCGCGGCTTCCAGCTCCTGACGCGATTGCTCGATCTTCTGCTGGATCTGCGCAGAACCCTGCACCTCGGCTTTTTCCGAGTTCCAGATTTCTTCCAGATCGGAATACTCACGCTCGTGACGCTCGATTTCTTCCTGGAGTTTTTCCAGGCGTTTCTTCGCCGCGTCGTCGCTTTCTTTCTTCAGCGCTTGGGATTCCACCTTCAACTGAATCAGGCGCCGCTCCAGACGATCGAGTACTTCCGGTTTGGAGTCGATTTCCATGCGGATTCGGCTGGCGGCCTCGTCGATCAGGTCGATGGCCTTGTCCGGCAATTGCCGATCGGTAATGTAGCGATGGCTGAGCTTGGCCGCGGCGATGATCGCGCCGTCGGTGATCGCCACCTTGTGGTGAACCTCGTAACGTTCCTTGAGGCCACGCAGGATTGCGATGGTATCTTCCTCGCTCGGCTCGTCCACCAGGACTTTCTGGAAGCGCCGCTCCAGCGCCGCATCCTTCTCTATATATTGGCGGTACTCGTTGAGCGTGGTCGCGCCGACGCAGTGCAACTCGCCGCGAGCCAACGCAGGCTTGAGCATGTTGCCGGCATCCATCGAGCCTTCGCCCTTACCGG
Organism: Pseudomonas sp. UF-293; assembly: GCF_058245595.1. Lineage (NCBI taxonomy): Bacteria > Pseudomonadati > Pseudomonadota > Gammaproteobacteria > Pseudomonadales > Pseudomonadaceae > Pseudomonas > Pseudomonas sp. UF-293. Next base: position 54,202 of record NZ_JBSICA010000021.1, read on the forward strand.
CGCCGACCATGGTGTGCAGTTCGTCGATGAACAGAATGATCTGCCCTTCCTGCTTCGACAGCTCGTTGAGCAGGCCTTTGAGGCGTTCTTCGAACTCACCGCGATACTTTGCACCGGCAATCAGCGCGCCCATGTCCAGCGACAGCAGACGTTTGCCCTTGAGGCCGTCCGGGACTTCGCCGTTGATGATGCGCTGAGCCAAGCCTTCGGCGATGGCGGTTTTACCCACGCCAGGTTCACCGATCAGCACAGGGTTGTTCTTGGTGCGGCGTTGCAGAACCTGAATGGTGCGACGGATTTCGTCGTCGCGGCCGATCACCGGATCAAGCTTGCCGTCTTCGGCGCGCTTGGTCAGGTCGACGGTGTACTTGTCCAGCGCCTGCCGCGATTCTTCGTGGTTGGCGTCATTTACCGCTTCGCCACCACGCAGGTTGTTGATCGCGTTTTCCAGGGCCTTCTTGCTCACGCCTTGGCCGAGCAGCAACTTGCCGAGCTTGCTGTTCTCGTCCATCGCGGCGAGCAGCACCAGTTCGCTGGAAATGAACTGGTCGCCCTTCTGCTGAGCCAGACGGTCGGCCTGATTGAGCAGGCGCGCCAGATCCTGCGACATGTTGACGTCGCCGGTCGGGTTCTGGATTTTCGGTAGTTGATCGAGCTCTTTGGTCAGCTCTTTACGCAAGCTGTTGACGTCGAAGCCTACCTGCATCAGCAGCGGCTTGATCGAACCGCCCTGCTGTTCAAGCATGGCCTGCATCAAGTGCGCCGGCTCGATGGCCGGATGATCGTGGCCGACTGCCAACGACTGAGCGTCGGACAGGGCCAACTGTAATTTGCTGGTTAAACGGTCAATACGCATGGGTCACCTTCCTTTTGAGCAGGCCGGACCTAAGAAACCATCCTGAATAAAGAAACCTGCCAGATACCGCTATAGATGCGGTCGATTCTGCAAGATTCAAGCGTCAGAGGGTTGATGCAGATCAGAGAGTTTAGCGGGTGAGCCAAACAAGGGAGGCGAAACGACCGGTGCGCAACGCACGGCGGTAAGAAAAGAAGCGCGGATCGGTCACGGTGCAGAAACCGCCACCATAAACAGCCGTGACACCCCGTTCAGCCAGACGCAGGCGCGCCAGCAGATAGATATCAGCCATGAACTTGCCGGCATTGTTGCTCGGTACGAACGCTTCTGCTGCTTCAGGCAGTTGATTGATGAAGACTTCCCGTACTTCCGGACCGACTTCAAAGGCTTTGGGGCCAATGGCCGGGCCGAGCCAGACCAGTACCTCGTCAGTAGGAACATCGAGGCTGTCGAGAGTTGCCTCAAGCACGCCCGCCGCCAGACCACGCCAACCGGCATGAGCGGCCGCGACACGCGTGCCGGCACGATCGCAGAACAATGCTGGCAAACAGTCTGCCGTCATCGCCGTGCAGGCAATGCCCGGCGTTGCCGTCCAACTGGCATCTGCCGTCGCAACAATGCCCGGATCAGCATGGGCAACGGTGATTCCGTGCACTTGCTGCAACCAGGCAGGCTGTATGGAAAAGTGTTCGGTCAAGCGTCGACGGTTCTCGGCGACGGCATCGGGACGGTCATCGACGTGATCGCCCAAATTCAGGCTGTCGAACGGCGCCTCGCTGACACCACCCTCGCGGGTGGTGATACAGGCCCTGACGCTGGCCGGCGCAGGCCAGTCCGGCGTCAGCCAGTTCATCCGACGAAGGCCTCGCGATCCTGCTTGAGCAGGGTCAGCAGCCAGACGAAATCTTCCGGCAGCGGCGATTCCCAGCTCATGCGCTCACCGCTCGTCGGGTGATCGAGTTCAAGGAAGCGCGCGTGCAGAGCCTGACGCGGGAAGTGCTTGAGCGACTCGACCATGGTCGGGTTGGCCGCTGGCGGAATGCGGAAACGCCCGCCATACGCCGGATCGCCGACCAACGGGAAGTTGATGTGCGCCATGTGCACGCGGATCTGGTGGGTCCGCCCGGTTTCCAGTTTCACCCGCACATGGGTGTGCGAACGGAAACGCTCGAGCACGCGGTAGTGGCTGACGGCTGGCTTGCCGCCTTCCATCACCGCCATGCGCTGGCGTTGCTGGCCGTGACGACCGATCGGCGCGTTGATCTTGCCACCGGCGGTGACCACGCCGATCACGATGCACTCATAGATGCGGCTGACGCTACGGCTCTGCAATTGCGCGACCAGTTTGGTCTGCGCCTGAATGGTCTTGGCCACTACCATCAGACCGGTGGTGTCCTTGTCCAGACGATGCACGATACCGGCGCGCGGGACATTGATGATGTCCGGCACATGGTGCAACAAAGCGTTGAGCAGAGTGCCATCGGCGTGACCGGCAGCCGGGTGCACCACCAGGCCCGCAGGCTTGTTGATCACCAGGATGTCGTCGTCTTCATAGACGATATCAAGCTCGATGTCCTGGGCGATCCACTCGCCCTGGGCTTCCTGCTCGGCAATCAGCTCAAGGATGGCACCGCCATGCACAATGTCACGCGGGCGGATGACCGCCCCGTCCACAGTCAGGCGACCTTCTTTGATCCAGGCGGAAAGGCGCGAGCGTGAGTGCTCAGCGAAGAGTTGGGCGGCGACTTGATCGAGGCGTTGGCCGCCCAATTCGGACGGCACCTCTGCGCGAAGTTCAATTTTATCGGACATGCTCGGACTGGGCGTCGGCACAGCCTTTGGTTTCGGCTGCGCGCTTGTGGTTAAATACGGCGTCTTTTGCCCCGAGGCTTTTCAACGGGGCGCTCATCATAACAGGACGGCCCCGCCCAAGACAGCGGCCGTCATAGGGACGCAAGCCGCCATGCAAGTGAAACACCTGCTGCTGATCGCCATCCTCGCATTGACCGCTGCTTGCTCATCGAAGGAAGTCGTAGACGAAAACCTCAGCGAAGCCGAGCTGTATCAGCAGGCTCAGACTGACCTGGACAACAACAGCTACACCAGCGCCACAGCCAAGCTGAAGGCTCTGGAGTCGCGTTATCCGTTCGGTCGCTACGCCGATCAGGCTCAGCTGGAGTTGATCTACGCCAACTACAAGAACGCCGAGCCGGAAGCTGCAAAGTCTGCCGCCGAGCGTTTCATTCGTTTGCATCCGCAGCATCCGAACGTGGATTACGCGTACTACCTCAAGGGTCTGACCTCGTTCGACCAGGACGTCGGTCTGCTGGCGCGCTTCCTGCCGCTGGACATGACCAAGCGTGACCCGGGCGCCGCCCGTGACTCGTACAACGAGTTCGCGCAGCTGACCAGCCGCTACCCGAACAGCCGCTACGCGCCGGACGCCAAGCAGCGCATGATCTACCTGCGCAACCTGCTGGCCGCCTACGAAATCCACGTCGCCGATTACTACCTGACCCGCCAGGCTTATGTAGCCGCTGCCAACCGTGGCAAGTACGTTGTGGAGAACTTCCAGGAAACCCCATCGGTCGGCGACGGCCTGGCGGTGATGACCGAGGCTTACCAGCGTCTGCATCTCGACGACCTTGCGGCCACCAGTCTGGAAACCCTCAAGCTCAACTACCCGGATCACCCGAGCCTGCAGGACGGCCAGTTCGTGCCGCGCGTAGCCGAGGCCGACAACCGTTCGTTCCTGAGCAAGGCGACTCTGGGCCTGATCGAATCGCGTCCACCGCTGCCGCCGGGCGAAACCCGCGCCAACCAGGACGTGCAGAAGCAGTTCCAGGACGCGAAAGATGCGATCCCGAACGAGCTCAAGCCTAAAGACGAAAACGGCGACGTGATCGAAGAGCCAGAGCCGGAATCCAGCGACACCGACCGCTCGTGGTTCAGCTACATGACCTTCGGCGTGTTCGACTGATCACACCGGCGGTACGAAAAAGGGAGATCTGCGGATCTCCCTTTTTTATTGCCGCGCTTTAATAGGCTGTGCGCTGGTCGGGTCCTTGGCTAAACTGCCGGATCATCAGCCGAAAAGCCGCTCATCATGCTTCGTTTATTGTTCTGGATTGCCCTGATCTTCGCCGCCATCTGGCTCTGGCGCAAATTCAAGGCCCCCGCCTCGTCCACCCGATCGTCGCGCGAACAGGACGCGCCGCCGATGGTGCGCTGCGCCCACTGCGGCGTGCATTTGCCACGCGACCGCGCCCTGGGCAACCAGCAGCAGTGGTATTGCAGCCAGGCTCATCTTGAGCAAGGCCCGGACGCCAGTGGTCGCTGAGACCGACCAAAAACAGGCTCAGCGTCTGCTGCGCCTTTATCATCTTTACCGGTTAAGTGTCGGCATCACCCTGGTGCTGCTGATCTCCAGCAACATGGACAACCGCCTGCTGACGTCGGCCAACGACGATCTGCTGCGCGGCGGCAGCTGGCTGTACCTGATCATCAACATGCTGCTGGTGGTGTTCCTCGAAAACACCCGGCGCCCGGCGCAACTGTTCACTTTAGCGTTGGTCGATGTGCTGTTGTTGTGCGGTCTGTTCTATGCGGCCGGCGGCGTGGCCAGTGCGCTGGGCAACTTGCTGGTCGTCTCGGTGGCGATCAGCAACACTTTGCTGCGAAGGCGCATCGGCCTGTCGATTGCCGCGATCGCGGCGATCGGCATTGTCGGCCTGAGCTTTGTGCTGGGTTTCAGCCGCCCCTTGAGCGCCAACGCCTACTTGCAAGCCGGCACTCTTGGCGCATTGTGCTTTGCCGCCTCATTGCTGGTACAGGGGCTGGTCCGCCGACTCGAAGTCAGTGAGACCCTGGCCGAACAGCGCGCCAGCGAAGTGGTCGGCCTGGAGGCGCTCAACGCGTTGATCCTGCAACGCATGCGCACCGGCATTCTGGTGCTCGACGAACAGCGTCGGGTGCAACTGGCCAATCACAGCGCGCAAAGTCTGCTCGGCCATAGTCACCTGCAAGGTCATTTGATCGACGAATATTCGCCAGCGCTGGTCGAGCGTCTGCAACTGTGGCGCAACAACCCGACCTTGCGCCCGCAGAGCCTGAAAATTCCCGGTAATGGCCTTGAGCTGCAACCCAGCTTCATCGCCCTCGAGCAGAGCCCGAACCAGCAGACGCTGGTGTTTCTCGAAGATCTGGCGCAAATCACCCAACAGGCGCAGCAACTCAAGCTCGCTGCGCTCGGACGCTTGACCGCCGGCATCTCCCATGAAATTCGCAATCCACTGGGCGCCATCAGTCATGCCGCTCAGCTGCTGGCCGAGTCCGAGGAACTCGATAGCGCAGATCGGCGTCTGACGCAGATTATTCAAGACCACTCCCAGCGCATGAACCGAGTCATCGAAAACGTCCTGCAACTGTCCCGCCGCCAGCAAAGCGCGCCGCAACGGCTGGACCTCAAGCCGTGGCTGGAAGACTTCGTCGGCGAAACCCGCGAGCAGGCCAACGAGCGCCAGCACATTCATCTGCGGATCAATTCCGGGGAATTCACCACGCTGATGGACCCCAACCAGCTGCGGCAGATTCTCGACAACCTGATACGCAACGCCTGGCGACACAGTGCGCAACTGCACGAGCAGGCCGACGTCTGGCTGGCACTGTTCGTCGACCCCGACAGCCAATTGGCAGTGCTCGAAGTGCAGGACAACGGCCCCGGCGTGTCGGCCGACGAACAGGTACATCTCTTTGAGCCGTTCTTCACCACCAGCAGCCAAGGCACCGGTCTTGGCCTTTATCTGTCCCGTGAGCTGTGCGAAAGCAACCAGGCACGCCTAGACTTCAAATCACGCCAAGGCGGCGGCTGCTTTTGCATCACTTTTGCTCACGGACGGAAACAAAGTTGAATACAAGCCCACGGCAGAAAATTCTTATCGTCGACGACGAACCGGATATCCGCGAGCTCCTGGAAATTACCCTGGGACGGATGAAACTCGATACCTTCAGCGCACGCAATCTGGGCGAGGCGCAGGCGCTGTTGCAGCGCGAGCACTTTGATCTGTGCCTGACCGACATGCGCCTGCCCGACGGCACCGGGCTGGAACTGGTGCAGCACATCCAGCAACGCGATCCACACCTGCCGGTGGCGATGATCACTGCATACGGAAGCCTGGAAACGGCCATCAATGCATTGAAGGCCGGGGCGTTCGATTTCCTCACCAAACCGGTGGAGCTGCCGCGACTACGCGAACTGGTCAGCTCGGCGCTGCGCATGCCGACAGCGGGCGGCCTGAGCACGGCAATCGAGCGACGGTTGCTGGGTGACTCGCCGCCGATGGCCAATCTGCGCAAGCAGATCGACAAGCTCGCACGCAGTCAGGCGCCGGTGTACATCAGTGGTGAATCCGGCAGCGGCAAAGAACTCGTCGCGCGTCTGATCCACGAACAAGGCCCGCGCGCCAACCACCCCTTCGTACCGGTGAACTGCGGGGCGATTCCGTCGGAGCTGATGGAAAGCGAATTCTTCGGGCACCGCAAAGGCAGTTTCACCGGTGCCGTCGAGGACAAGCCGGGGCTGTTCCAGGCGGCCCATGGCGGCACTCTGTTTCTCGATGAGGTCGCCGATCTGCCACTGTCGATGCAGGTGAAACTGCTGCGAGCGATTCAGGAAAAAGCCGTGCGCAGCGTCGGCGGCCAGCAGGAAACGGTGGTTGACGTACGCATCCTTTGCGCCACGCACAAAGACCTTGAAGCCGAAGTTTCGGCCGAGCGCTTCCGCCAGGATCTGTATTACCGGCTCAACGTCATCGAACTGCGCGTGCCGTCCCTGCGCGAACGCCGCGACGACATCGAGGCGCTTGCCATGCACCTGCTCAAGCGTCTGGCCAAAGACACCGGACAACCCGAAGCACGCCTGCACCCGCAAGCGCTGGAGGCGCTGAAGAACTATCGCTTTCCCGGCAATGTGCGCGAACTGGAGAACGTGCTCGAACGCGCGCACACCCTGTGTGAAAACCGTACGATCGAAGCGCAGGATCTGCGTTTGAGCGAAGGCAATTGCTCGGCGGATGGCGCATTGGCCGATCTGACACAGATCGACAATCTCGAGGATTATCTGGAGAGCGTCGAACGCAAACTGATTTTGCAGGCGCTGGAGGAAACCCGCTGGAACCGCACGGCGGCGGCGCAGCGGTTGAGTCTGTCGTTTCGGTCGATGCGCTATCGGCTGAAGAAATTGGGCCTGGATTAAAGGCCCCTTCGCGAGCAGGCTCGCTCTCACATTTGGAATGAGTATTCCTGCGGGAGCGAGCCTGCTCGCGAAGGCGGTCTACCAGCCTCTGACTAAATACGGCCCTCAGGCGCATACGGCACCGGATCAATAATCGGCGCCCGCCCCAGCATCACGTCGGCGAACAGCTGGCATGACGCCGGCGCCAGCACCAGCCCATTGCGATAATGCCCGCAGTTCAGCCACAACCCCTCGAACTCCGGCACCCGGCCAATAAAGGGAATGCCTTCAGGCGACCCCGGCCGCAGCCCGGCCCAGTGCCCGACCACTTCGGCATCCGCCAGCGCCGGCAACAATTCGATCGCCGAGGCCTTGAGGCTTTCCAGCGCTATGTCGGTCGGGGTCTTGTCGTAACCTTCGTGCTCCAGCGTGCTGCCGATCAGAATGTGACCGTCGCGACGCGGGATCGCATAACGCCCCTTGGCCAGCACCATGCTCGGCAGGAAATCAGCCGCGCACTTGTAGAGAATCATCTGGCCTTTGACCGGCTCGACCGGCAGCGTCAGGCTCAGTGTCTTGAGCAGATCACCGCTCCACGCCCCCGCCGTCAGCACAATCTGGTCGCCATTGATCACCCCCGTCGAAGTCTCCACGCCGACCACGCGCTCACCCTCGCGGACGAAGCCACTGACTTCGCATTGCTCATGAATCGTCACGTTCGGCAGCGCCAGCAACGCGGCCTTCAGCGATTTGACCAGTCGAGGATTGCGCACGTTGGCGACATCGGCCATATAGATCGCCCGGCTGAAACCGCTGCCGAGCACCGGCACCGCGTCATGCGCCGCCGAGATATCCACAGCCCGCAGCGGCCGGTTTTCCCGCTCGGCCCAGGCCAGGGCTTCGGCTTCATCGTCCAGGTCGAGCCAGTACAGGCCGGTGGTGTGCACTTCAGGATCAACGCCAGTGTCGGCAAACAAGCGCTGGCCGAGCTGTGGATAAAAATCCTGCGACCAATGCGCCAGCGCGGTGACTGCCGGACTGTAGCGCCACGGGTACAACGGCGAGACGATGCCGCCCCCAGCCCAGGATGACTCCTGGCCGACATTCGAGCGATCCAGCAGCACTACGCTGCGCACTTCGGAGGCAAGATTGTAGGCAGTGAGCAGGCCAATCACCCCGCCACCGACAATCACCACTTGCTGTTGCCTGGTCATGTTTGATCCAACCGTAAAAAAGACAGTGAGCGCAAAAGGCGCCCGAGAAAGAATGCGTCAGCGGCCCCAGCAATCCTTGGCGGTCACTCCGGTGGTCGCGTTGTTCATGCTTCGTACGCCGGTGTTGGTCAGGGTGAAATCCCCGCATTTGTCGGTCGCCATGGCCGAGCCGGTTTTACGCAGCGCGGTGAGCACAAAGCTCTGGTCGGTCAGCGTCGGGGTGATGGTGTAGAAATCATTGCCCGTGCTCAGCCCGGTGACGCCGGTGTAGACATTGTTACGGGTGTAGAAGCGTTCGAGGGTCTGCGCCTGCTCCGAGAGCAGCGAAACCACTTCGGCGCGACGGTCCTTCTTCACGTATTCGTTGTAGCTGGGAATGCTGATGGTGAGGATGATCCCGATAATCGCGATAACGATCATGATCTCGATCAGGGTAAAACCTCGGCTGGTTCTGCGCATGCCTCAAATTCTCGCTTACTGGATTTGTCGCCACATGATACGACGGCTGCCGCCGCCACCTTTTTCCACAATGACCGTGACCGCGCCGCTGGTGTCAGTCGTGCCCTTGCGCTCGCCGTTAGCGGAGATGAAGTTCAGGGTCGGAATGCCGCCGGTAAAAATCACGCCACTGGATATCATGTCATTGCTGTCGACCAAACGGTCGCCAGTGGTGTCAATCACGGCGTAGTTGAGCATCTTACCGTTGAACGCATCGAGTTCGACCAGTCGGCCCGTACCAAAGCTCGAACAAGGGTCGGTGGTATCGACGCTGGCGGTGGTAAAAACGACTCGCCCCAGCACAATGCTGGCCTGGTTGATCACTCGCTCGCCGGTCAGCACGTTGTTGTACACCAGCGGCAAATACCAGCCTTTTTCTCCCGGATACGTCGTTTCATTCTGGCTGGTGGTCAAGAACTGCCCGGAACTGCCGGAGAACGAACCGGTGATCGCCTGCGCCTGCAAGCTGCTGACGGTGATTTGTCCGGCCCCACCCTCTGCATCCCAGATTGAATAGAACGCCTGCAGATCCTTATTGCTCTTGTCGGCAGTTTCGTTGAACTTGCCGGTGCCAAAGAACACCTGTTTGCCGCCCTGTGGGTTATCCGCCAGCAGCGGTTGCGCGGTGATCGGCTGCGTTGCCCCACCCGGGGCGGTGAACAAAGGCTTGCCGGCAAATGCCACGCCCCAGCTTTCTGCCCCGGGTGCGCTCAAGTCGAATTTCCACATACGCCCCTTCAGGTCGCCACCGTAGGCAGCCTGCACCACGTTCGAGGAATTGACCCTGAGCTCCACAGATGACAGACCGTTGCTGGTTTCCGTACTGTCAATGACGATTTTCCTGATCAGCGAACCATCCAGCGCATCCAGCACATACAACGCTGCAACCCCCGAATTGCTGCCGTAGCCATTGGCGATGAAAGTCGCCCAGCGACCGTTGGCCAAGCGTGCCACTGCCGGACGCGCGTAGGCGTAACCCAGATCATTGAAAGCGTTCGACGTGTTGGCCGTGGCCGGCGCACTGACCTCCCACAATGCCTTGATGACATTGCCCGCCGAGGCATCGAACAGTTGCAGCCCATAGAAGGTTTTGCCACCGGCCCCCGTTCCGCCAATGGCTAACGTTTTCCAAGTAGTGCCAGCCTGCGCATCGAACACGCCGACCTGACCGTCCACCAGAAACTTGTGGCTGACGCCGTTGACGTAGTTGGCGTCAGCAATTAGCCGCAAGGAAGGCAGCACGCTGGAGGGCATGTAGGCATAACGGCGGGTGCCGTTCGCCGAATTGATCACGTTGACGAAACCGTCGTTGGCGTTCACCACCAGGCTGGTATTCATGTTCGCAGCCTTGGTGGTCAGGTAGTTGGTGTAACTGCTGTCACCCGTCAGATCGGATGCGGTCTTGTCCGAAGGCGACGCGAGTACCAGTGGCGAATTGATGATGTCGCCGAGCAGCGCAGTGCGCACTTTGAGCCCGGCCTTGTTGGTCCCTTTGCTCCACTCCAGCAGATCATTGCCGTTGATGCCGCTGGGCAACCCCTGATTCAGCGTAGTCTGCTGCGCCGGGGAAAAGTTGAGGAGTGCCAGGGCAATGGGCGTGTTGCTCGCGGTGTTCCATGACTGGAAAATCGGCGCGGTGGCAGAGGGCACGATAGTGGTGTCGGTCGACCATTGCGCCGCCGAGGTATTCACCGTGCCTGTCGAGGTAAAGCCGAACGACCTGATCGTGCCGCGCCAATCCTTGGGATCGTAAGTGGTCTGGTAGAAACTGCTGCCACTGGTCAACGTACTGCTGCTGGCGACGCCGGCACCACCGGAGCCGGCCTTGGAAGTGATATCGCTCAGTGCCGACGATAACGCCGCATTGAGCCCGGAGCTGTCGGTCGCCTGGTAATACCTGCCCTGCCCATAACTGGCGGCGTCGGACAACATGTCGTTGTCCGCAGCGAAACCGACGGTGTAGGTGTTCATATACTGCCGGGGAAAATCCACCGCATTCCAGCTCTTGCCGGCGGCGTCGGTGCCGGTCGAGCGCATGTCGATGTCGAAGGCGAATTTGGCAATGTCATCCAGATACAGGGTGTCACCTTCGCCGTCACCGTTGAGGTTGTCGCCATCGTTATTCACGCCATCCCAGTTTGGTAGCCGACTGCCTCCCAGCGGATCGTTGGTCGGGAAGGTACGGTCATAGGTCGGCAAGCCATCGGTAATCACCACGCCGTAGTTTTTCTGGCAGCGATATTGGATCGGGCTGGTATAGGTCGCCGGCGCGCCGTTGTAGTAAGGCGCCAGGCCGCGCATGTAGCGCGTGACTTCGTAGTAGCTCTCGGCCAACGGCGTGTTGGCCACAGCGTTCAGGCCGTTGATCGATGAAATCAGCGCGTTGTAGTTAGTGTCTGCCTGGGCCTGGGTGACGCTGCCCGCGACTGGTGACAAATCGGTGATCGAGCGAGCGATAAACCCGCCGTTGCCCGGGTTGCTGCTGGTCGCCGGATTGAATGTCGACAGGCCCATGCGCAAGGTGCGGTTGCTGCTCACCAGCGCGGTGGAAACGTTGCGCGCCACGTTCATCCGGTAATCGTTGGGAATCGCCCCAGCGGTGAAGTCGCGGGTGCCGTTGCTGATGGCCAGGCTGACTATGTAGGAAATGTAATCGGCGGAATAGCGAGTGTTCTCGTTGCCTACCGGGTCGGGCAGTTTCAGACATAACGGCGCCACACTGTTGTTGTAGAACGCGTAGGCGCCTCCAGAGCAGCCGGAGGTTGGCAGGCTCGATAGAAATACTGTGTCGCCGGTAATCTGCGGCGCATTGAGTGCAGAGCACAAGCCGAGGAAGGCATTGCACTGCCGGGCGGGAGTGCGGTTGACGTTCGGGTCGAATCCGGCGGCGTAGATGATGCTGTTCATGCTCCCAGAGTCGTCGATCAGCAGCATCACGTTCGGCGCCACCGCTGCCGCGCTCAGCAGCGGCGAATCAGACGGCGTGAACGCCCAGGCCGGCGCCGCCAGATAGAAACTCAGCAGCATGCCGATCAGCAGCGACCCGCCGCGCTCAATACTTCGCATAGACACTCTCCACCACGCTACGCGAATTGCCGGCGATGCCGACCGCAGTCACTCGATACAAGGTTGCCGAAGTGTTGCTCGGCACGTTCACCGCTGTCAGGGTCGTGCCGATGTTCTGCACGCCATAAAAGCCATTACCGGCAGCGATCCAGGTCACCCCGGAGGTCGAATTGAAACCGGCCGAGCTGACTGATGACGATTCAGCCGGCGGCAGACATTGGCTCGTGCCGCTGCACACCGCCAACGAGTAACTGTCCAGTTGCACTGCGCTTTCACCGACACGCAATGCCGCTTCGGCCGCCTGAAACGATTGATTGCGCAGGCTGACGCTGCCGGCCATTTTCTCTTGCAGGTTGGCGCTCTGCATCGAGGATAAACCGATCAATGTGAGCAACAGCAGAAACACCAGGCTCACCAACAGGACCATGCCGCGCTGGGCCTGACGTTGTTGCAGGGAAATCCTCATCGCCGCCCCCTCATGGCAAGCGGTTGCGCAATGCCGCAACCACGTTGAAGGTTTGATTGCGCACCCGATTGTTCGGGTCGGTGAGGGTCAGGCTCAGGCGCACACTGCGGATGCGCGCGGGATCGCCGGGGTTGCTGCTGTAAGTGGAGGCCGCCACGTCGGTCGCCGAGCTGGCAAGACCAAAAGTGACGTTGAAGGCGCTGACGTTGTTCACCAGCACTTGCTGCGCCGGATTGCCGCTGCCAGTGCCCATGAGGATCTGGTTATTGCTGAAGCTGTAGATCAGACGGCGGATCGGGAACGCGATCTGGCCCGTGGTCGGGCTGCGCAATCCAGTGTAGGCGACCGCACTGTTGCGACAATCGGAAACCACCGTCCAGGTTGGCGTCCCTCCCCCGCTACCGACATCAGCAGTGACCAGGGTCAATTTCAGATTGGCGTTATCCCAATTGATCGGGGCGATCTGCGCAGCGTTGAAATCCCCTGCCGAACTGGAGTCAACGATGGTGCCGAGACAGCCGAACATGCCGACCATGCGAATTTCCTGAATCATTTTGCTCAAGACAAAGCGCGCATCTTCCTGCATCGCTGCGGCGCTGTTCTGACTGACGTAAGTGTTTTTCGCGGCGATGAAAATCTGTACCACACCGAGTACGACGATCAGCCCCAAAGCCAGAGCAATCAGCAACTCGATCAGGCCGAAACCACGGCTGGAACGCTTCATGGTGTGGCCACCGGATCGACCGCCGCCCGGCTGGTCAGAACGAAACTGCGCTGGGCACTGGCAGCGTTCGCCGCGCGCGCATCGCTCCAGGTAATGGTGATGGTGTAGACCCGTTGATTGAGGGTGATGTTGCCCGTCGCGGTCGGGCCGCCGAAGTTGGCGATATTGGTGGTGAAGTCGTAGAGATCCTGATCCCGAGCAACACTGAGGTTGCCCGAGGTCGGCGGCGTGACGGTGTAGTTGGCGCCAGAGTTGGCGCGAATGCGATCCATCATGTCATAGGCAATGAAGCTCGCCTGACTGGTCATCCGCGAACTGTCGGTGTACTTCAGCGCATTGAGCTGCACCGCTGCTGCGCCCAACAGCCCGACGGTGAGAATCAGCAACGCGACCAGCACTTCGATCAGCGTCATGCCCTCCTGTGCGACTTTGCTCCCTGCCCTCATCCGCAATTTCCACCCAATTGAATGCGTCCGTTCAAACACACGTTCAGCGTCCTGCTTTGCGTGCCCAGCGTGTAACCGATGACCACCGCCGTCGACGGTGCCGCCAGACCACCAAGATTGTTGAAATCCAGTGCGGTCACTCCTGAGGGTAGCGTCAGAGTCGCGCCACTGCTCATTGCTGGAACAACCCGCAACACATTGGCCGGATTGCCAGTGCTGTCGTAGACCGCCAGCTCTCCGGTCCAGACACTGCCGCCAGCGGTCGGACGCAGACGCGTGGTCACGCCACGATTGATCGCTTCGAGCCGGGCGAAATTGATTGCCCGCTGCAAGTCACCGACTTCAGTATCTGCCTTGCTGCTCTGGATCGTACGGGTAAAGGCCGGCACCGCCAGCGTGATCAGTACCAGGAACACCGCGATGGCGACCAGCAACTCGACCAGCGTGAAACCTTTTGTACGAAGATCCATCGATGCCCTCCGTTGCTGTCGGCTATACCTGCTTTTACACGCTAGAACATTCGCTCGGCACGCGCCGACTGATTTGCCCTGCGCGGCGCACGGATTGCGCTGCTCAAACCATTCCACGGAGGGATTTTTCATGCCGCAACACGGTTTCAGCCTGATTGAACTGCTTATGGGACTGGCAATTGGCGCAATTGTTCTGCTGCTGGTCAGCCCGGCGTTCGCTGCGCTCAAGCAAGCGACTCACCGCGATCACGCAGCGCAGTCGCTACTCGAAGGTATCCGCCACGCTCGCACCTTGGCCATTACGCACAATCAGAGCGTGGTGATCCACGGCATCGGCGGTGACTGGAGTCAGGGTTGGCGGATCATTCTGGATCGAAGCGGCAAGGGGCCGGAGGACAGCAGCAATCCGCTGCTGGTTGAACGCGCCAGTGAGGCGAAGGTGCCGATTGTCGGCAACTGGTGGGTGAGCCGCTATGTGCGCTTCAGTCATCTGGGGCAGCCGCTGATGCCGGGGCGGCGATTTCAGGCGGGGACGATACACATCTGCTCGCCGCGCGAACCGGTCAGCCAGCGCCAGATCGTGCTGGCCGCGACCGGTCGCGTGCGCCTGAGCAGTCAGGAAACCGAGCAGGCGCTGTGCGACAAAAACAGAAGCGTCAGATCGAACGGACGCGCAGCTCTTTCGGCATCGAGAACGTGATGTTCTCTTCACGGCCGGCCAACTCATCGGCACCGGTCGCGCCCCAGGCCTGCAATTGCTGGATCACGCCCCGGACCAGCACTTCCGGCGCCGAGGCGCCAGCGGTGATGCCGATACGCTCGACGCCGGCGAACCAGCTTTCTTGCAGGTCTTCGGCACCGTCGATCAGATAGGCCGGGGTCGCCATGCGCTCAGCCAGTTCACGCAGACGGTTGGAGTTGGAACTGTTCGGGCTGCCGACCACCAGCACTACGTCGCACTCGTCGGCCAGTTGCTTGACGGCGTCCTGACGGTTTTGTGTGGCGTAGCAGATGTCGTCCTTGCGCGGACCACCGATCGCCGGGAAGCGCGTGCGCAGGGCATCGATCACACGGCTGGTGTCGTCCATCGACAAGGTTGTCTGGGTGACGAAGGCGAGTCTTTCCGGATCGCGCACCTGCAACTCGGCCACGTCCTTTTCGTCTTCGACGAGGTAGATCGCACCGCCATTGCTGGCATCGTACTGGCCCATGGTGCCTTCGACTTCCGGGTGACCGGCGTGGCCGATCAGGATGCATTCACGACCGTCGCGGCTGTATTTGGCCACCTCGATGTGCACCTTGGTCACCAGCGGGCAGGTTGCATCGAAAACCTTCAGGCCACGACCGGCGGCTTCGTTGCGCACGGCTTGCGAAACACCGTGGGCACTGAAGATGACGATCACGTCATCGGGCACCTGATCGAGCTCTTCGACGAAAATCGCGCCACGGCTGCGCAGGTCTTCGACGACGAACTTGTTGTGCACCACTTCATGACGCACATAGATCGGTGGCCCGAAGACTTCCAGGGCGCGGTTGACGATTTCGATCGCCCGGTCCACACCGGCGCAGAAGCCACGGGGGTTGGCGAGTTTGATTTGCATGCTGTGCCTCGTGTCTTGCGCGCGAAAACAATGGAAAACAGACTGTGGGAGCGAGCCTGCTCGCGAAGGGGCCATCACCTGCAACATTTCTGTTGATTGACACACCGCTTTCGCGAGCAGGCTCGCTCCCACATTTGACCTTATACAGTCAGTTATAGCGCTTTGACGGAAATGATTTCCACGTCAAAGGTCAGCGTCTTGCCGGCCAGCGGGTGGTTGAAGTCGACGGTCACTTGCGTGTCGTCGAACTCTTTCACCACACCTGGCAATTCAGTATTGGCCGCATCGTTGAAGATCACCAGCAGACCCGGTGACAACTCCATGTCGGTGAACTGCGAACGCGGGATGGTCTGCACGTTCTGCGGGTTCGGCTGACCGAAGGCGTTTTCCGGCTCAACGGTCAGGGTGCGCTTGTCACCGGCCTTGAAGCCGAACAGTGCGGCTTCGAAACCCGGCAGCAGGTTGCCATCGCCGACCTTGAACGTCGCCGGGGCCTTGTCGAAGGTACTGTCGACGGTGTCACCGTTTTCCAGGCGCAAGGCAAAGTGCAGAGTGACTTCGGTGTTCTGGCCGATGCGTTGCTCAGTCGATAGCGGTTCAGTCATGAGCAGCCTCTTCGGTTTTCTTCGATTTGAACATGTCCAGTGCCAGCATGATCGCGCCAACGGTGATCGCGCTGTCGGCAATGTTGAACGCCGGGAAATACCAGCGGTTCTGCCAGTGCACCAGGATGAAGTCGATCACATGGCCCAGGGCAACGCGGTCATACAGGTTGCCCAGCGCACCACCCAGCACCAGCGCCAGGGCGACGGCCAGCCAGGTGTCGTTGCGGCCCAGGCGCTTGAGCCAGACCACTAGCACGGCACTGACCACAATCGCGATCAGCGCAAAGAGCCAGCGCTGCCAGCCGGAGCTGTCCGCGAGGAAGCTGAAGGCAGCGCCAGTGTTGTAGGCCAGAGTCCAGCTGAACAGATCGGGAATGATCACGATCTGCTGGAACATTTCGAGCCTGGCTTCGAAGTAGAACTTGCTGGCCTGGTCAATGACCAGAACCAGCAGGCTCAACCACAGCCAGCTCAGCCGTCCGAAACGGCCAATGGCATCAGGCATAGTGACGAACCTCGCCAGCGCCGCTGATGTTGTCGACGCAACGCCCGCAGATTTCCGGATGCTCCGGGTTCACGCCGACGTCTTCGCGGCAATGCCAGCAACGTGCGCATTTCGGGAACGCCGATTTGACGATCTTCAGTTTCAGACCGCTGACTTCGGTGGCCACTGCATCGGCCGGAGCCTGCACGAATGGCGCAACGCTGGCAGTCGAGGTGATCAGGACAAAGCGCAGCTCGTTGCTCAGCTTGGCCAGGTCGGCGCTCAGCGCCTCTTCGGCAAACAGCGTCACTTCGGCCTGCAGGTTGCCACCGACAGCTTTCGCCGCACGCTGGATTTCCATCTCTTTGTTGACCGCGACTTTCACTTCCATGATGCGATCCCAGTAGGCGCGACCCAGCTCGAAGCCTTCCGGCAGCTCGGTCAGGCCTTCGTACCAGGTGTTCAGCATGACCGACTCGTTACGCTCCCCCGGCAGGTATTGCCACAGCTCATCGGCAGTGAAAGCGAGGATCGGCGCGATCCAGCGCACCAGCGCCTCGGAGATGTGGAACAGCGCGGTCTGGCACGAGCGACGGGCCTTGCTGTCGGCGCCGGTGGTGTACTGGCGGTCCTTGATGATGTCGAGGTAGAAACCACCCAGCTCCTGCACGCAGAAGTTGTGGATCTTCGAGTACACGTTCCAGAAACGGTATTCGCCGTAGTGCTCTTGCAACTCGCGTTGCAGCAGCAGCGTACGATCCACCGCCCAGCGATCCAGCGCCAGCATGTCTTCGGCCGGCAGCAGGTCGGTGGCCGGATTGAAACCGGTCAGGTTGGAAAGCAGGAAGCGCGCGGTGTTACGGATACGACGGTAGGCATCCGCGCTGCGCTGCAGAATCTGCTCGGAGACCGCCATTTCGCCGGAGTAGTCGGTCGAAGCGACCCACAGACGCATGATGTCAGCGCCCAGGGTGTCGTTGACCTTCTGCGGCGCGATCACGTTGCCCAGCGACTTGGACATCTTGCGGCCGGACTCATCGACGGTGAAACCGTGAGTCAGCAGCTCGCGGTAAGGCGCGTGGTTGTCGATGGCGCAACCGGTCAGCAGGGACGAGTGGAACCAGCCACGGTGCTGGTCGGAACCTTCCAGGTACAGGTCGGCACGCGGGCCGCTTTCGTGGCCCATCGGGTGCGAACCGCGCAGGACGTGCCAGTGCGTGGTGCCCGAGTCGAACCAGACGTCGAGGGTGTCGCTGATCTTGTCGTACTGCGGCGCTTCATCACCGAGCAACTCGGCAGCGTCGAGTTTGAACCAGGCTTCGATGCCTTCGACTTCAACGCGTTTGGCGACTTCCTCCATCAGCTCGACGGTACGCGGGTGCAGCTCGCCGCTTTCCTTGTTGAGGAAGAACGGGATCGGCACGCCCCAGTTGCGCTGACGCGAGATGCACCAGTCCGGACGGTTGGCGATCATCGAGTGCAAACGCGCCTGGCCCCAGGCGGGAACGAACTTGGTGTCTTCGATGGCCTTGAGCGAGCGTACGCGCAGGGTGTCGCCGCTGGTTGGCTCTTTGTCCATGCCGATGAACCACTGCGCGGTGGCGCGGTAGATCAGCGGGGTCTTGTGGCGCCAGCAGTGCATGTAGCTGTGTTCGATGACGGTGGTGTGCATCAGCGCACCGACTTCGGTCAGTTTTTCGACGATGGCCGGGTTGGCCTTCCAGATGAACTGGCCGCCGAAGAATTCCAGCGACGGCACGTACACGCCGTTGCTCTGCACCGGGTTGAGGATGTCGTCGTTGACCATGCCGTATTTCTTGCAGGTCACGAAGTCATCCACGCCGTAGGCCGGGGCGGAGTGAACCACGCCGGTGCCAGCGCCCAGTTCGACGTAGTCAGCCAGGTACACCGGCGACAGACGATCGTAGAACGGGTGACGGAAGTTGATCAGCTCAAGTTCTTTACCGGTGGTGGTGGCGATGACCGAACCTTCCACGCCATAGCGCGCCAGGCAGGCTTCGACCAGCTCTTCAGCCAGCACCAGCAGCTTGTCGCCGATATCGACCAGGGCGTAGTTGAATTCCGGGTGCACGTTCAGCGCCTGGTTGGCCGGGATGGTCCACGGGGTAGTGGTCCAGATCACGATCGCAGCAGGTTTGCTCAGCGAGGCCAGACCGAACGCGGCAGCCAGTTTGGCTTCATCAGCGATCGGGAACGCGACGTCGATGGTCGAGGACTTCTTGTTCTCGTACTCGACTTCAGCTTCAGCCAGCGCCGAACCGCAATCGAAGCACCAGTTCACGGGCTTGAGGCCCTTGAAGACGAAACCGCCCTTGACGATTTCAGCGAGGGCGCGGATTTCACCGGCCTCGTTCTTGAAGTCCATGGTCTTGTATGGATTGGCGAAATCGCCCAACACACCGAGACGGATGAACTCGGACTTCTGCCCTTCGATCTGCTCGGTGGCGTAGGCACGGCACAGCTCGCGGGTTTTATCCGCGCCGAGGTTCTTGCCGTGGGTCACTTCAACCTTGTGCTCGATCGGCAGGCCATGGCAGTCCCAGCCCGGGACGTACGGCGCGTCGAAACCCGACAGGGTCTTCGAGCGAATGATCATGTCCTTGAGAATCTTGTTCAGTGCGTGACCGATGTGGATCGTGCCGTTGGCGTACGGAGGGCCGTCGTGCAGGACGAACTTCGGACGATCCTTGCCAATCTCGCGCAACTTTCCGTACAGGCCAATACTGTCCCAGCGCTGCAGGATCTGCGGTTCGCGCTGTGGCAGGCCGGCCTTCATTGGGAAGGCGGTGTCCGGAAGGTTTAGCGTGGCTTTATAGTCGGTCATTTAAGGCTCTTCATTAGCGATGGGCGCTAGGTGCGGCTAGTGCACGGGCGGTGGCGACATCCGCATTGATCGCCGTTTTCAATGCCTCCAGAGAGGCGAAGCGCTGCTCTTCACGCAGCTTTTGGTGGAAAACCACCGTCAAACGCCGGTCATACAGATCGCCGGCAAAATCTAACAAATGGACCTCGAGGTGGGCTTTGCCATCCCCTTGCACCGTGGGACGCACGCCAATATTGGCGACACCGGGCCAGGTCTTGCCGTCGATGTCCACATTCACCAGATAGACCCCGGTGAACGGCACGCGACGACGCTTGAGTTGAATATTGGCAGTGGGCGTTCCCAATTGCCGGGCCAGTTTCTGGCCATGCAGTACGCGCCCGGCGATGCGGTACGGACGGCCGAGCAAGCGTTCGGCCAAGGCAAAATCGGCCGCAGCCAAGGCGTTGCGCACCTGCGTGCTGCTGACGCGAATGCCGTCCAGCTCGACGGTTTGCGCGGCTTCGACGGTGAAACCGTGAACCTGCCCGGCCTGCATCAGAAAATCGAAATCGCCGAGGCGGTCGCAACCGAAACGGAAATCGTCACCGACCTCCAGATGCTGCACGCCGAGGCCATCAACGAGGATGGTGTCGACAAACTCACTGGCGCTGAGCTTGCTCAAGCGCTGGTTGAAGGCCAGGCACAAGACCCGGTCGACGCCTTCAGCGGCCAGCAGTTGCAGCTTGTCGCGCAACCGCGCCAGACGTGCCGGTGCGGTGTCGGGAGCAAAGAACTCCCGTGGCTGCGGCTCGAAAATCACCACGCAGCTGGGTACGCCCAACTCGAGCGCACGCTCACGCAGCCGGGCCAGGATAGCCTGGTGACCACGGTGAACACCGTCAAAGTTGCCAATAGTGGCGACGCAGCCCCGATGCTGGGGGCGCAAGTTGTGGAGGCCTCGAACCAGCTGCATAACGCGCTTCTTGCTCATAAAGTGGTCGATTATAACCACACCCGACGGCCGACGACAGGCAACACCGTAACGCAAAGTGAACGAGCCGACAAAACCGCCGGCTCATGCCTGCTCATGAAGGCTGAAACCTCAGCTCAAGGCCTTGCGATTGAAGTCGCGCAGACGGAAACCCAGCAGCAGCAACATACCGAAATACGCCACCACACCGGCCACCACCAGCGCGCCCAGACGCAGGAAGCGCTCGAGCATATGGCCCTCATCCCATGCCGGCATGAAATGCATGCCGGCCAGCAACACCGCCGACATCACGGTCACTGCAACCACCAGCTTGAAGCCGAATTTGCCCCAGCCCGGCTGCGGTTGATACATCTTCTGCTTGCGCAGTTGATAGAACAGCAGCCCGGCGTTTAGACAGGCGCCAGCACTGATCGCCAACGCAAGGCCGGCGTGGGCCAGCGGACCGATCAACGCCAGGTTGAACAACTGCGTGCAGACCAGCGTGAAAATTGCGATTTTCACCGGGGTGCGAATGTTCTGTTGCGCATAAAAGCCCGGCGCCAGCACTTTGATCACGATAATTCCGAGCAGGCCGACAGAATAGGCAATCAGCGCACGCTGGGTCATCTCGGCATCAAAGCCGCTGAACTGGCCATACTGGAACAACGAAACGGTCAACGGTTCGGCAAGTATCCCCAGCGCCAGCGCGCACGGCAGCACCAGCACAAAGCACAGGCGCAGCCCCCAATCGAGGATTCGCGAATACTCATGACGATCCTTGCTGGCGTAGGTCTTGGCCAGCGTCGGCAGCAGAATCGTGCCGAGTGCCACGCCCAACACGCCCGACGGCAACTCCATCAAACGGTCGGCGTAGTACATCCACGACACCGAGCCTGCGACCAGAAACGAGGCGAAGATGGTGTTGATAATCAGCGAAATCTGACTGACCGATACACCGAGGATGGCCGGCAGCATCTGCTTCATCACCCGCCACACGCCGCTGTCGCGCAGGTTCAGGCGCGGCAGCACCAGCATGCCGATCTTTTTCAGGTGTGGCAGTTGATAGAGTAATTGCGCCAGACCGCCGACCAATACCGCCCAGCCGAGCGCCATGACCGGTGGATCGAAGTAGGGCGTGAGGAACAGCGAAAACACGATCATGCTGACGTTGAGCAGAGTCGGCACGAAGGCCGGCACCGAGAAGCGGTTCCAGGTATTCAGAATCGCGCCGGCCAGCGAGGACAGCGAGATCAGCAATATATAAGGAAAGGTCACCCGCAACAGATCGGAGGTGAGCTGGAATTTTTCCGGGGTATCGGTGAAACCGGGGGCCGTGGCCCAGATCACCCAGGGCGCAGCGATCATGCCCAGCGCAGTCACAACCGCCAATACCAGCGTCAGCAGGCCCGACACATAGGCAATAAAGGTGCGCGTCGCCTCTTCGCCCTGCTGGCTTTTATATTCGGCCAGGATCGGCACGAACGCCTGGGAAAAAGCCCCTTCGGCAAAGATCCGCCGCAGCAGATTGGGCAGTTTGAACGCAATAAAGAAGGCATCCGTGGCCATCCCGGCGCCGAATGTTCGCGCGATCAGCGTGTCACGAAAAAAACCCAGAATCCGGGAAAGCATCGTGATAGAGCTGACGGCGGCCAACGATTTGAGCAGATTCATTGAGAGAGTTTGTGCCTGTCGATAAACAGCAGGCGAACAATGCGCCTACTTGTGCGATACTCCGCGCCGCAACAGCACAGAGCCAAAGCTCGCGAGTTTACAGGTCAAGCGCCGGAAATAAATATCCCGCCTCTTTATACCTACCACTTAGCGGAACGATTCAAGTGCCCTTGACAAGACAAGTCTTCATCGGCATGATTCGCGGCCTATTTTGTTTGCTATTTCCTAAAAAGTCTTTCGAGGAGCTCGACGGTGGCCAACTCACCTTCCGCCAAAAAACGTGCAAAACAGGCTGAGAAGCGTCGCAGCCACAACGCCAGCCTGCGTTCCATGGTTCGTACCTACATCAAGAATGTAGTTAAGGCCATCGACGCAAAAGACGCTGAAAAAGCTCAAGCTGCATACGTTCTGGCTGTGCCAGTTATCGACCGTATGGCCGATAAAGGCATCATCCACAAGAACAAGGCTGCTCGTCATAAGAGCCGTCTGAATGGCCACGTCAAAGCGCTGAAAGAAGCCGCTTAATCGACGTAGTCATTAAAAAACCGACCTCAGGGTCGGTTTTTTATTGCCTGTGATTTAACAAGCTTACGGGCAAAAAAATGTGGGAGCGAGCCTGCTCGCGAAGAGGTCACGTCAGTCGATACAAACATCAACTGACAGATCGCATTCGCGAGCGGGCTCGCTCCCACAGTTCGGATAGGTGGCACTTATTGCTGAACGGGCACCCACGGCAGGATCGGGATGGCCGTCACAGCATTCTGTGGGCTACCCTCGATCAAGCGATCGCTGTAGACCAGGTACACCAGCGTGTTGCGCTTCTTGTCGAGGAAACGCACCACCTGCATGGTCTTGAACACCAGCGAAGTGCGCTCCTTGAACACCTCATCGCCATCCTTCAGCTCACCCTTGAACTTGATCGGCCCGACCTGGCGACAGGCGATCGAGGCTTCGGCACGATCCTCTGCCAGACCAAGACCACCCTTCACTCCGCCAGTCTTGGCGCGCGACAGGTAGCAGGTCACACCTTCGACTTTCGGATCGTCGAAGGCCTCGACCACAATCCGGTCATTCGGCCCGACAAACTTGAACACGGTCGACACCTGACCGATTTCCTCGGCCGAGACCAGCAATGGCATGGCCATCAGCAAGCCCAACAATCCTTTCGCTACGCGCATCGAATTTTCCTTAGACCAGAATCAGGTTGTCACGGTGAACCAGTTCCGGCTCCGCCATGTAACCGAGCAAACCGACAATCGCATCCGACGACTGACCGATGATTTTTTGCGCCTCAAGGGCGCTGTAATTAGCCAGACCCCGAGCGATCTCCCGACCATCCGGGGCCACACAGACGACCATCTCACCACGACGGAAGCTGCCTTGAACCAGTTTCACCCCCACCGGCAGCAGACTTTTATTGCCCTTGGACAACGCCGACACCGCCCCCTCATCCAGCACCAGGGTGCCACGGGTTTGCAGATGCCCGGCCAGCCACTGCTTGCGCGCCGCAAGCATGCCACGCTCGGGCGACAGCAGCGTGCCGATGCGCTCGCCCGCCTTCAGACGATCGAGCACGCGCTCAAGGCGCCCGCCGACGATGATGGTGTGGGCACCGGAACGCGCCGCCAGACGCGCCGCGCGCAGCTTGGTCTGCATGCCGCCACGCCCCAGCGCCCCGCCGGTACCGCCCGCAATCGCATCAAGCGACGGATCATCGGCGCGCGCTTCGTAAATCAGCTGCGCATCGGGGTTATTGCGCGGGTCGGCGTCGAACATGCCATCGCGATCAGTGAGGATCACCAGCAGATCGGCCTCGACCAGGTTGGCCACCAGCGCCGCCAGCGTGTCGTTGTCGCCGAAACGGATTTCGTCGGTGACCACGGTGTCGTTTTCGTTGATCACCGGAATGACTTTCAGCTCGACCAGCGCACGCAAGGTACTGCGAGCATTCAGGTAGCGCTTGCGGTCGGACAGGTCGTCGTGGGTCAGGAGAATCTGCGCGGTGTGCCGGCCATGTTCGGCGAAGCTTGATTCCCAGGCCTGCACCAACCCCATCTGACCGATTGCAGCGGCCGCCTGAAGCTCGTGCATGGCACTGGGTCGCGCGGTCCAGCCCAAGCGGCTCATGCCGGCCGCCACCGCCCCGGAGGACACCAGCACCAGCTCGACGCCCGCTTCATGCAGCGCCACCATCTGCTCGACCCAGACACTCATTGCCGCGCGATCCAGCCCTTTGCCGTCAGCTGTCAGCAAAGCGCTGCCGATCTTCACGACCCAACGCTGCGCACCTGTCACCTTGCTCCGCATCATCTTCAACCTTAGCTTGAGGGCAGCGCGACCTGGCACTGCCCGTGACGTTAATCGTGGCGATTGCTGACCAACGATCGATTTCCGGATACTAAAACGCCGCTCGATTGAGCGGCGTTCAAGTTTATCGCAACGGATCAGTCACGCACGTAAATGATTTCCGGACCGTCTTCGTCATCCACATCTTCTTCATCCCAGTCATCGTCGCCGATGTCATGGACCGACTTCACGCCACTGCGACGCAGGGCACGCTTGTCGTCCAGCGCCTGCAACTGGGCGCGAGCTTCGTCTTCGATGCGCTGATCGAGATCGGCCAGCTCTTCCTTGTACGCAGGATCTGCGGCGAGACGATCGGCACGGTCTTCCATGTAACGCATGATGTCGTGGCACAGACGCTCGGTACCGATCTTGGCGATGGCCGAGATCACGTACACCGGACCGGTCCATTCAAGGCGATCGACGATTTCCTTGACGCGAGCATCGTGCTCTTCTTCAAGGATCTGGTCGCACTTGTTCAGCACCAGCCAGCGATCACGCTCGGCCAGCGACGGGCTGAATTTGATCAGCTCGTTGACGATCACTTCAGCTGCGTCCGGAGCACTGGAATCATCCAGCGGCGCCATGTCGACGAGGTGCAGCAGCAAACGCGTACGCGCCAGGTGCTTGAGGAAGCGAATGCCCAGGCCGGCACCGTCGGAAGCGCCTTCGATCAAGCCCGGAATGTCGGCAATGACGAAGCTCTTCCAGCGATCGACGCTGACCACACCGAGGTTCGGCACCAGCGTGGTGAACGGGTAGTCGGCGACTTTCGGCTTGGCGGCCGAGACCGAACGGATAAAGGTACTTTTACCGGCGTTCGGCAAACCCAGCAGACCGACGTCGGCCAGCACTTTCATTTCCAGTTTCAGGTCGCGCTGCTCGCCCGGCTTGCCTGGCGTGGTCTGACGCGGCGCACGGTTGGTACTGGATTTGAAACGGGTGTTGCCCAGACCGTGCCAGCCGCCCTGCACCACCATCAGTTTCTGACCAGCCTTGGTCAGGTCGCCGATGACTTCCTGGGTGGCGGAGTCGATCACGGTGGTGCCGACCGGCACACGCAGGATCAGGTCTTCGCCCTTCTTGCCGGTGCAGTCGGTGCTGCCACCGTTGGAGCCACGCTCGGCATCGAAGTGACGGGTGTAACGGTAGTCGACCAGGGTGTTGAGGTTTTCGTCGGCCATCATGTAGATGGAACCGCCGTCACCGCCATCACCGCCGTTCGGGCCGCCGTTTTCAATGAATTTTTCCCGACGGAAACTCATGGCACCGTTGCCACCGTCACCGGCCTTTACGCGAATCGATACTTCATCAACAAACTTCATAACCAACGCCTCTCGCCGTACGGACGAGCCGAAAAACAATCAAGACATAAGACTCTTGCAAAAATGAGCGCAGCGACCCCAAGACACGACCTGCATCGCACGCCGACAGCCCATACAAACAGCTTTGCAAGAGACTCACCCCACAAACGAAAAAGCCCCGTCGCAAGACAGGGCTTCTCCAGCGATCTCGCGATTAAGCCGCGATTACGCTCACGTAACGACGACCGAAGGCGCCCTTTACTTCGAACTTGATCACGCCTTCGATTTTAGCGAAGAGAGTGTGATCCTTGCCCATGCCAACGCCGTAGCCAGCGTGGAATTGGGTGCCGCGCTGACGCACGATGATGTTGCCGGCCTTGATGACCTGGCCGCCATACATCTTCACGCCAAGGCGTTTGGCTTCTGAGTCGCGACCGTTACGGGTACTACCACCAGCTTTTTTGTGTGCCATGAGTTCAATTCTCCTAGTGAGGAATTAGGCTGTAATTAAGCCTGAATACCGGTGATTTTGATCTCGGTGAACCACTGGCGGTGGCCCATACGCTTCATGTGGTGCTTACGGCGACGGAACTTGATGATGCGGACTTTATCGTGACGACCTTGGGAGATCACTTCAGCCTTGACGGTTGCGCCAGCAACAACTGGTGCGCCGATGTTCACGTCGTCGCCGTTGGCGACCAGCAGAACGCGATCAAAAGTCACGGATTCGCCAGTAGCGATTTCCAGTTTTTCGATCTTCAGGTATTCACCTTCAGCGACCTTGTATTGCTTACCGCCGGTAACGATTACTGCGTACATGGTATTTCTCCGATAATCCTGCTCACCCAGCTCTTTATAAGAAGAGGTATTGGCTGGCATGGCTGCATGGGGCTGGAACGGCCCAAGTGCAATTGCGTAAGGCAGGTGCTGCCCAGGAAGTTCAGGGTGCGCGATTGTACGCAAGCAATCTGCCTCGCGCAAGTGGCCGTCCATCGCGCCTTGACAGGTCTGGACGGGGGTCCTAGCATGCCGCGCAACCCTTCTGGAGCGACTCTCGCTGATGCAACCCCAAGCTTTCTACCGCGCGGTGGCGGACGATTTTAGCGCCGTCGACGGCATCATCAAGAAGCAGCTGACGTCTCGAGTGCCGCTGGTATCGAAAATCGGCGATTACATCACGTCGGCCGGCGGCAAACGCCTGCGTCCTTTATTAGTGTTGCTGTGTGGCAAGGCCCTGGGTCGCGAAGGCGACGACATGCGCCTGCTGGCCGCCACCATCGAATTTTTGCACACCGCGACCCTGCTGCATGACGACGTCGTCGACATGTCCGGCATGCGCCGTGGCCGCTCGACCGCCAACGCCATGTGGGGCAACGCCCCGAGCGTGCTGGTCGGCGACTTCCTGTATTCGCGCTCGTTCGAAATGATGGTCGAACTGGGCTCGATGCCGGTGATGAAGATTTTGTCTCAAGCCACTCGGATCATCGCTGAAGGCGAAGTGTTGCAGCTGTCCAAGGTGCGTGACGCGAGCACCAGCGAAGAAACCTACATGGAAGTCATCCGCGGCAAGACCGCAATGCTCTTCGAAGCGTCGACCCACAGCGCCGCCGCCCTGGCTGGCGCGACCGCCGAGCAGAGCGAAGCCCTGCGCACCTTCGGCGATCATCTGGGTGTGGCGTTCCAGCTGGTTGATGACCTGCTCGACTACAAAGGCGACGCGGAAACCCTGGGCAAGAACGTCGGCGACGATCTGGCCGAAGGCAAACCAACCCTGCCGCTGATCTACACCATGCGCGAAGGCACCGCCGAACAGGCGGCACTGGTGCGTCAGGCGATCCAGAAAGGCGGAATCGAAGACCTGGAAAGCATCCGCATCGCCGTCGAAGCGTCCGGCTCGCTGGAGTACACCGCGCAACTGGCCCGCGATTACGTGGCCCGCGCGATCAAGTGCCTCGAGGCGCTGCCGGCCAGCGAATACCGCGATGCGCTGGTGGAACTGAGCGAGTTCGCGGTAGCCCGCACGCACTGATATTGCTGAAACAAGATCAAAAGATCGCAGCCTTCGGCAGCTCCTACACATCACCGTAGGAGCTGCCGAAGGCTGCGATCTTTTGCTTTTGACTGCCTCAAAAGCTAAAACCCTATACAATGTGCGCCCTTTAGCCCTCCTGATACCCAAGGAACCTTAGTGAGCACGTTGCCACCCTGCCCGAAATGCAATTCCGAATACACCTATGAAGACGGTACCCAACTGGTCTGCCCCGAGTGTGCCCACGAGTGGTCTGCCAGTGGCGAAGCCGAAGTGGCGGCCGATGATGCGGTGAAGAAAGATTCGGTCGGCAACGTCCTGCAGGACGGCGACACCATCACCGTGATCAAGGATCTCAAAGTCAAGGGCACATCGCTGGTGGTCAAGGTCGGCACCAAGGTCAAGAACATCCGCCTGTGCGATGGCGATCACGACATCGACTGCAAGATCGACGGCATCGGCCCGATGAAGCTCAAATCCGAGTTCGTCAGAAAAGTCTGAGCCTTGCGTCAGCCATCCCGCGCCAGCCGTGGGATGGAGTTTTGCCCTCCCCACTTCAGCTCAATGAATCCGCGCATGGCCATCAGCCATGCCATTTTGACCTGACACAACCTTTACCCGGAAAACTTCACGATCCGCCAATAGGCACTTGCTATTTGATGAATAAGAATTATTCTCATTGAAACCCTTCAAGGAGATGATACCCATGACTTATTTGATCGACGCCTGGCTGGATCGCCCACACCCTTACCTCAGAATCCTCCATCGGGAAACCGGCGAAGTCTGTGCGGTGCTTGAAGAAGAAGCCTTGCATGAGTTGCAGGATCAAGGTGATCTGGACGTCAGCAGCCTCAATTCCAGCGAGCCGCTGGTACTCAAGGAGCTGGTGCGCAATCTGTTCCTGTTCTGCTATGCCCGGGCGTTGCGCCCGACCAGTGAGCTGCACAACAAGATCGAAATATGAAACCGCAACATGTCGGAGCGAGCCCTGTGGGAGCGGGCTTGCTCGCGAAGAGGCCATTACGTTCAACATCATCGTTGAATGACACCCCGCTTTCGCGAGCAAGCCCGCTCCCACATGACCGCGAGCCCGCTCCAACCATCAGGCCTTACAGAACGTCCAGCAACTCGACGTCGAATACCAGAACGCTGTGCGGCGGGATGCTGCCAACGCCCTGGGCGCCGTAAGCCAGTTCGCTCGGCACGTACAGGCGCCATTTGCTGCCGGCATTCATCAGTTGCAGCGCTTCGGTCCAGCCAGCGATCACGCCGCCAACCGGGAATTCTGCAGGCTGGCCGCGCTCGTAGGAGCTGTCGAACACAGTGCCGTCGATCAGGGTGCCGTGGTAGTGCGTACGCACCTGGTCTTCACGGGTCGGCTTGGCGCCTTCGCCCTGAGTCAGCACTTCAAATTGCAGGCCGGAGGCCAGCGTGGTGATGCCGTCACGCTTGGCGTTTTCGGCGAGGAAGGCCAAGCCTTCGCCAGCCGCGGCTTCAGCCTTGGCAGCTGCTTCGGCTTGCATGATCTCGCGGATCACTTTGAAGCTGGCGGACATTTCTTCCTGGCCAACACGGCTTGGCTTGCCGGCGAAAGCGTCGGTCAGACCGGCCAGGATCGCGTCCAGGCTGACACCCGGTGGCGGGTTATCGCGCAGCTGGTCGCCAAGTTGACGGCCGATACCGTAGCTGACGCGGGTTTCGTCGGTGGACAGATTTACTTCGGACATGACACTGCTCCGCTGTGCGGACGGCCACAGGACTAGCCGTGCGTGCACAGCTCGTCCCGGCGCGCCCGGAACCAAAAGGGCGAGCAGACTAGCACAGATACCTGGGGTTGGGGCCGGGCCTACAGGGCCGAGCGCCAGGCCAGCGGTACTTTCAGGCTTTCATCGAGGTCACCGACCAGCCCACACATTTCGTCATGAACCGAGGTATGCACAAGATTGAAGGGCAGAACCGGAAAGGCATGCAGCAGATCCCGCGCATGCTCAACTGAGCGCAGCGTCAGCATATTGCCCTTGAGATCGCTCAACGGATACGCCGCCCCATGCATCCTCGCTTCCAACAGGTAAATGCCGCCTTCCATGGAGATCAGGTTCAACTCGTCGATCTTCCTGGCAACAGCAAACGCGTTCAACTCTTGCAGGTTCATGGAAGCACCTCACACCGTGGCGAATCGCACCGTTACAGGGATAGGCCGGTGCGCTTGAAAGCACAAGCCACAAACGAAACCGCCCGTCTGTTTCGCAACAGACGGGCGGCTCTTTTGCCTTGATCGGCCGATCAGTGCTTGGTGACCTTGTCCAGATAACCCATGGCAAACGCCGACACCACAAACGTCATGTGGATGATCACGTACCACATCAGATGCTCGGGATCGACGTTCTTGGCGTCCATGAAGATGCGCAGCAAGTGGATCGAGGAGATCGCCACGATCGACGCCGCGACTTTCATCTTCAGCGACGACGAGTCCATGGTGCCCAGCCAGCTGAGCTTCTCTTTGCCTTCGTCGATGTCCAGTTGCGAGACGAAGTTTTCGTAGCCGGAAATCATCACCATCACCAGCAGACCACCCACCAGCGCCATATCGATCAGCGACAGCAGCACCAGAATCAGGTCCGATTCGGCCATGGCGAAGACGTTGGGCAGGATATGGATGATTTCCTGGAAGAACTTCAATGCCAGCGCCAGCAGACCGAGGGACAGGCCGATGTAGATCGGCGCCAGCAGCCAGCGGGTGGCGTACATTGCATTTTCGATAAAGCGTTCCATTGACTCTCACACAAGGGGCTGGAAATGGCGGCGAGTATAACAGCCCGCTGTGACAGCCAGAAACCGCCGGAAAATCCGCCACCTGCGTGTGTGTGACAAAGTTTTTCTGCTAGTGTCCAAAGCATTGACAGCCCAATGACAGTGGACAGGACGCGTGGAAATGGATGTGCGATCAGCCTTGACGACTGCCGGTATCTGCCTCGCCTTGCTCATCGGCGGTTGCTCGCCCGGCGATGAAAAGCACGTCGCCAACCTCGACGAAAAGACCGCCACCTTCGAACAGTCACTGGACACGATCAGCGATCCCAAGCTCAAGGATGCCGTCACCGAACTCGGCGGCTCGCTGCTGTTACTGGAACGGGCCCGGCTCAAGCTCGACGACATCGCACCGCATACCGAATACGGCGCCGACGCCCTCGCTGTGCTCAAGCACTACCCCACCCCGCAGGCGCTGGTCGATACCTTCATCAACGGCCTGTTCGTGCTGCACAAGGACGCCAGCTCGGATTACCTCACCGATCTGCAACCGGTATTCCCGTTCAACCTGAACATTCCCGGCGGTTTCCTGTTTCCGCACGGCATCGAATGGCATTCGGTGACGCTGAGCAACAAACGTGTCATCGCCTGGCAACCGGAGTGGTCGGAAACCGATCCGGGCATCCAGCTCAGCCCGTCCAGTTCCAACGTGACCAATCCCGATGACCTGACGGTGACCTACCCATTTATCGATGGCCTTAACGTCGACAAAAAAAGCCTGCCGCAACCGGTCAGCCTGCAAGGCCAGATCGAAGTCATCGCGCCGCGTCGCTTGTACAGTTTCGACCTGACGCAGAAAGACGTCGGCCAGACCCGCAGCAACGACAACCTCAGCGTCAAACTGCTCAAGCTGGAAAAGAACTATGCCGAAGTCGAAGTCAGCAACAGCCGGCCGCTGGCCGCAGATGTCGCCGAAACCCGCATCAATCCGCTGATCATTCAGGCCCGCGACGCCAGCGGTCAATACCTGGTACGCGCCGGTTCGATCAATGAAAGCCCGGAGCAGGTCGAGTTTTATCAGAAACAACTGGCGCAACTACAGAAGCAAACGAGCTGGAGCGACACCCTGGAGAAACAGCTCAGCGACGACCAGCAAGCCTTCGAGAAAGATCACCCACGCCGCTACAACAAGGTCTACTTTCACGGCCCGATCGAGACCCTCGAAGTCAGCGTGCTCGACTTCTCTTCGGCGACGGTGACGCGCAAAACCCTGGACCTGCCGGTGCGCACCTTCAATCCGCACACCACGGCCAAAGCCGTGCAGCCGCTGGATCTGCCAGTTGTGGTGTATGACGACCTCGCAGCCAACTGGCTAAAAGGCGCGGACCTGAGCGAGGAACAATTGAAGGCGGGCGTGCGCATTCATCAATCGGTGGAAGAGCCGAGCGCGGCGCGTATCGAGTTTTCCCACCGCCGCACCTTCAACGACGAACTGCTCGGCGACGAACTCAACCCCGGCGTCAGCCCGGTGACCTTCTTCACGGAAAAGCGCGGCGGCAAACTCGATGAGCCGATCGAACTGCCGCCCGAGGCATATCAGGTGGATCCGCTATCAGCGACGATTACTTATGATCTGAACCTGTTTCCGGAAACCCCGGCGATTGCCGTCGGTTCGATGCCGTTGTTTCTGGCCACGGTGGCCAAGCATTCCTACGAGGCGCAGTCATTGCCCAAAGGCCTGGCGATCAAGGACAACACGCTGGTGGTCGACTTGAAAACCTTCCCGGCCAACGAGTGGCGTTTCTTCGTCAAGGACGACAGCGGCCACTACCTCAAGCAGATTCTCTCGGTCAGCCACGACGCCAGCACCGAAGGCCCGGCGCTGCTTGGCGTGCACTATTTTTACGGTCGCCCGACTCGCGTGGAATCCTATCAGCGCACCGACCTCACCACCGTGCAATACGGCTTTGAGGTCAAGCTCGACAAGGCGCAGGTGGACCAGACGGCGCCTTAACCGTTGAGACTGCGCCCACGGCCGCCGTTGATCTGCCGCAACTGCGCCTGCAGGTGCAGGCTCCATATCTGCGGATCATCGGCCAGTTCGTAGCCGTGCAAAGTCAGGCTTTCAACAATCGTGTCGAGAATCGACTCGGCCGCGACCGGGCCGTGGAACGGGCCTTGGGCTTTGATCGCGGAAGGTTGTTCGCCGGCCATGCCGGCCGCGAAGAGCAGTGTCCACATGCCGTTGTCGCCGGCCAGCGGCTTTACGGCGCATTCGATCCGGGTCACCAGACCCAGGCATTGACGGGTGAGACAGAGGTTGCGCGACATGGCGGCGACCCTCGGTAAAGCCGGTATTCAGCCCCCACGGGAGGACTGGCTCGATCCAGTGATACTGTCGATATCCTTGACCTGAGAATAGAAGAAAAGTGTCCTGCGCAAGCCAAATGGAACCAGAAGGCGCCGAATGGTCATTGTGTGAATATTGGCGTCAGAGTAGTGGCACATTCCCCGAAGATCCCCGCAGAGATCAATCTGGAAAACCACTGTGGGAGCGAGCCTGCTCGCGAAGACGATGGATCAGCCGACTCATTCGTCAACTGAATCACCGCATTCGCGAGCAGGCTCGCTCCCACAGGGTTTAGTGCAAGCCTGTCAGGCCGGTTTGGCTTCGGCGAGAGCCTCCTGCGCCAGTTCCTTCTCAGCCTCCTTCAAGTCTTCTTCGCTGATCATCTCGGCGATATCGCGCAGGCGTTCGACTACTCGCGCATTGATGCTGCCTTCGGGGAATTCGCCATCGGCGTTCGGCTCACCGGCCGGCTCGCCCACCAGCAGGCTCAGTGCCTCATCGGCCTGACGCACCGCGTAGACATGGAACTGCCCGGCGCGCACGGCGGCCAGGACTTTTTCATCGAGCATCAGCGTGGCGACGTTGGCCTGGGGAATGATCGCGCCCTGTTCGCCGGTCAGGCCGCGCGCTTCGCAAAGGCGGAAGAAGCCTTCGATCTTCTCGTTGACCCCGCCGACCGCCTGCACTTCGCCAAACTGGTTGATCGAACCGGTGATGGCAAAACATTGCTTGAGCGGGGTTTTCGACAGCGCCGAAATCAGCGTGCACGCCTCGCCCAACGACGCACTGTCACCATCGACGTAACCGTACGACTGCTCCAGCGCAATGCTCGCCGAGATCGCCAGCGGAAATTCCTGGGCGTAACGGCTGCCCAGATAACCGGTGAGAATCATCACGCCTTTGGAGTGAATCGGCTGGCCGAGGTTGACCTCACGCTCGATGTCGACGATACCGCTGCCGCCCGGGTACACCGTGGCGGAAATCCGCGCCGGCACGCCGAACGCCGAATCACCGACCTCCAGCACCGTCAGCCCGTTGCACTTGCCGACAGCCGCGCCATCGGTGTCGATGAGGATGATCCCGGCGAGCATGTCGTCGAGAATCCGTGCCGAGACGCGCCCGGTGCGGGTGGCCTTGGCTTTCAGGGCGCGTTCGATGTGGCCGGCGTCGGTCATTTCATCGCCGGCCAGATGGCGAATGAAATCCGCCTCGCTGACCAGTTGGAACAGATCGCCAATGCGCGCCGACAAGCGCCCCTGATGCTCGGCCAGCCGTGCACTGTAAGTGGCCAGACGCGCCACCGCATCGGCGGTCAGCGGCGCCATGCCTTCTTCCGAAGTGCGGGTTTTCAATAGCTGGGCGAATTGCTCCAGACTC
This sequence comes from Pseudomonas sp. UF-293, assembly GCF_058245595.1. Classification (NCBI taxonomy): domain Bacteria; kingdom Pseudomonadati; phylum Pseudomonadota; class Gammaproteobacteria; order Pseudomonadales; family Pseudomonadaceae; genus Pseudomonas; species Pseudomonas sp. UF-293. The sequence continues at coordinate 88,480 of NZ_JBSICA010000021.1, forward strand.
TCGTCGACCATCGGAATGTCTTCGTCGAAATCGACCAGTACACGGAACATTTCCTGGAAGTCCGGATCGAGGTCCTGCAGCGTGTAATACAGCTGCCGCGCACCGATGATGATGACTTTGACTTGCAGCGGAATGTGCTGCGGATTCAAGGTCACGGTGGCGAACCGGCCCATCTCGCCCAGCGGCGATTCCATTTTCAGCTTGCGCGATTGCAGGGCGCGTTTGAGCGCATCCCACACGAACGGCTCGCTGAGCATTTTTTCCGCTTCAAGAATCAGGAAACCGCCATTGGCGCGATGCAGCGCGCCCGGGCGCAACTGTCGATAGGTCGTATAAAGCGCGCCCTGATCGGTGGTGTACTCGATGCGGCCAAAAAGGTTTTCGTAGGTCGGATGCGGCTCGAACACCACCGGCGCACCGCCGCTGGCCGGATGCCCGACCACCAGGCTCGGTGCGTATTGCTCTTCCAGCAACTTGCGCGCGACGGCGTCGGTCTTGCTGTCGTCGACCAGTTGCTCGACCACGGTTTTCAGCAGGTAGACCTGCATGGCCTGCAAGTAACCGCAGACCCCGGCGTTCTCCGCGTACTTCTCCGACAGCGGCGCCAGCAACGGCTGTAAGGCCAGGGTGATGGTTTCTTCGTTGAGCGAACGCAGTTGATTGTTCGACTCGCGCTTCCACTGCGGCAGGCTGGCGAGTTCTTCGTTCAGGCGCTCTTCGAGGCCGGAAATGTCATCGTGAAAACGCTCACGCTCGGCTTCTGGCAACTGGGCGAATTCAGCTTCGTCCAGGGCCTTGCCTTCGAGCATCGGGGTGAAGGCGATGTTGCTGCTGTCGCGGTACAGGGCGACGTCTTTTTCCAGCGCCAAGCGCTCAATGATGTCCAGCGCCTTGTCGTAGCGCTGGTTGAAGGCGCGGTCGATGGCGCTTTTTTTCTGCTGGTAGGACGGGTGTTCAAAGACTGCCGGGAAGGTCGCCAGCAGATTGTCGATCAAGCCGTTGATGTCGCCGATGAACGAGCCCGCCGTGCCCGATGGCAGCTCCAGTGCGCGCGGTTCGCGGGGCTCATCGAAGTTGTTGACGTAGACCCAGTCCGCCGGGGTCTGCAGGCGCTTGCCTTCGGCCTTCAGGTAGCGTTTGACGAACGAGAAACGGCCGGTGCCGGGCTCGCCCATGACGAATACGTTGTAACCGGGGCGTGGCATCGCCACACCGAACTGCAAGGCTTCGACCGCGCGTTCCTGGCCGAGCACGCCGCGAAAGGGCTCCAGATCATTGGTGGTAGTGAAGCTGAACTGTTCAGCGGAAAACGGACGAGTCAGCGCTTCGGGCGCAAGACGCAGGCTGGCAGCAACAGGATCAGGCATCGGGCTTCCTTAACAATCAGGCGGGGCAGGTAGCGGCATTCTGGCGCTGCCCGTGCCCCACTGGCAAGGCGCGCCACATGACAAAGCATAGACAAGCGCGCGGCCGGCCGACGCGTCCCGATAAATCAGAGGTTTATTCCAAATATTTTGCAAAAAGTCACGGAACCGCTGGAACGTGCCTAAACTCCAAACTGCGCGGCTGGAACTAATACCGGCCCACTGACACTTTCGGCGCTGTCCTCGGGCAGAGTGCGAAAGGCCAGAACCCTGTCCATTGGTATGCACATAAAGAGAACAAAGCTATGAAACGGATTCTTCTCGGTACTCTCTTCACCGCTGTATCCATCAACGCAATGGCGCAAGCCCCGGGCGGCCCGGATTGCGGTTGGGGCAACATGCTGTTCGAAGGTCAGCGTGGCACCCCGGCGCACTTCCTTGCTTCCACCACCAACGGCACTTCCGGTAACGCTACCTTCGGTATGACCTCCGGCACCAACGGCTGCTCGACCAACGCGTCGCTGACTTATGGCGGCAAGTCCTGGTTCGCCATGAATGGCATGATGAACGAGCTGTCCGAAGACATGGCCAAAGGCAACGGCGAAGCGCTGACCACCTATGCCGTGGTACTGGGCGTGGCACCGGAAGACCGCGCGCACTTTGCTGCCGTGACCCACGAGCACTTCCAGCAGATCTTCAGCAAGGCTGACGTGACCGCTGAAGACGTGCATACCAACACCCTGGCAGTACTGAAATCGGACCCACGTCTGGCCAAGTACGCAACTCAGGCTTAAGCTCGACCCCACCCGCTTCCTTCGGGAAGCGGGTTTTTATTTTTTGCCAAATGACCCGTTGTTGGAGCTGACGAGTGCAACGAGGCTGCGATCTTTGCTTTTGAAGATCAACAGATCGCAGCCTCGTTGCACTCGTCAGCTCCTACAGTTTGTTGGTATTGAATTTTTTCTTTCGACTTAAGTTGCCGACTATGCTCAAACGCCTTGCCTGGCTGGCGCTCTGTGTCTGCGCCCCGCTGTCCGCCGCGCCTCACATCGATCCTCAACGTTTGCAGCAACTGGCCAACGACCGCTTCTGGATTTCTCTGGGTCATTACGAAACCGCCAAGCTCGGCGGCTGGCGCAGCTATGTCAGCGACAAGAAGTTCTTTCTCGCCCCCGATGGCAACGAGCATCCGGACCGCGAACTGGCCGCCACCGTGCAGGCGCTGTACGCCCCGGCCAGCCTCGGCGAGCAACATGCACAATGCGTCTATCCGGCGCGCACGCGCTGGCTGAAAGCGCAACTCAACCTCTCCGATTTGCCAGCGCCGGAATGCGCCGAATACAAGAAATGGTTCAAGGACGTCTCGCCGCACAGTGCTGTGATGATCTTCCCGGCGGCGTATCTCAACAGCCCTTCGTCGATGTTCGGCCACACCCTGCTGCGCATCGATCAGGCGGACGTGCAGGCTGACAAGACCTCGCTGCTCAGCTATGCGATCAACTTCGGCGCCTACATCGAAGGCTCGGACAACAGCATTCTGTATGCCTGGAAAGGCTTGATGGGCGGCTACCCGGGGCTGTTCGCACTGGTGCCGTATCAAGAAAAACTGTCGGAATACCGCAGCCTGGAAAACCGCGATCTGTGGGAATACCGCCTTAACCTGACTCAGGAAGAAACCGCGCGCATGGTCGAGCATGTGTGGGAGCTCAAGCAGATCCAGTTCGACTATTTCTTCTTCGACGAAAACTGCTCGTATCGCTTGCTGGAATTGCTGCAAGTGGCGCGGCCGAGCCTGCGCCTGACCGAACAATTCCCGCTGACCGCGATCCCGACCGACACCGTCAAAGCGGTGAAAGAGGCCGGGCTGGTCGAGCACATCGAATATCGCCCGTCCCGCGAACGTGAACTGCTCAGCCGCGCCGAGCCGTTAAGCGATGACGAACAGCAATGGGTGCTGAAAGTCAGCGCCGATCAAAAAGTCCTGCAAGAGCCAACGTTCAAAGCGCTGCCGCGCGCACGTCAGGCGTTGATCGTCGACGCCGCCTATCGTCTGGAGCGCTACCGCGCCAATGGCCAGGAGCGCGACCCGCAACGAGCGCAGCGCAGTTTCGAACTGCTGCGGGCGATCAACAAGAACCCGGCGCCGGAGCTGGAAATTCCGCAACCCGGTCTGCCCGAGGATGGCCACGAGTCCCGCACCTGGCAGGCCGGCCTCGGTACGCGCGGCGATCGCGCGTTCGGCGAGTACGGCCTGCGCATGGCTTATCACGACCTCAACGACAACGCCGAAAGCTTCCCCCTCGGCGCGCAGATCGAAATTTTGCAACTGAAGCTGCGTCAGTACGAAGGCAATGACTGGCAGTTGCAGCAACTGGATCTGGCGACCATTCGTTCGCTGACCCCGCGCAACGAGCTGCTGCAACCGCTGTCGTGGCAAGTCACCGGTGGCCTCGAGCGCGTACCGGGCAAGCATGACGACGAAACACTGGTCAGCCATGTCAACGGCGGCGGCGGTGGTACCTGGCAATTGGGCGAAGACGTGCTCGGCTTTGCCTTGGGCACGGTGCGCGTGGAACACAACAACGACTTCGCCGAGTTTGTTTCCCCGGCCGGTGGCTTCAATACCGGCGTACTGTGGAAAAACCCGCTGGGCAATCTGAGCCTGGAAGCCAAGGGCGATTACTTCTTCAACGGTGAAGTGCGCCGCAGCCTGAGCCTGAATCAGCAGTGGGAGCTGTCGCGCAACCTCGGTTTGCGCTTGAGTGCTCAGCGTGAATTCAGCCAGCTCGCCAGCCCGGAAACAGAAGTCATGCTTGAAGTGAAGTGGTATCACTACTGATCCCGAGCCTGTGTAAATCGCCCTGTGGGAGCGAGCCTGCTCGCGAAAACGGTGGGTCAGACAATAGTAGTGTTGCCTGACACGACACCTTCGCGAG